>JACCYX010000022.1 GCA_013696265.1 Chloroflexia bacterium | reverse complement strand
GATGTCAAGCCGGATCCGGCAAAAACTGGCCTTGGCCGACCTTCGTCTCCTTCCAGGTGAGGCCCTCGCGGACCATCGCGTTGAGGATCCCCAGCATCCGCCGGGCGCAGGCGATGATCGCCGCCTTGTAGGGCAGGCGGCGCCGCAATTGCCGGAAGTGGGCCTTCATGACCGGGTTTCGGGTGACGGCCGTGACCGCCATCTGATACAGCGCCTTGCGGATCGTGCCCCGCCCGCCCCGGATCGCGCCGTGGGCCTTTCGGGTGCCGCTCTGCTGGATGTGCGGGGCGACCCCGGCCAGGGAGGCGAGACCCTTGGCGCCGTCCTGCCCCAGCTCGCCCAACCCCGCGAGCACGACTGGCCCCAGGACGACCCCGATCCCCGGCAGCGAGCGCACGATCCGGAGCCGCTCGGTGAGGGCGGCATCGGCGGCGATCAGCGCCGCGATTTCGCGCTCGACCGTCCGGCGCTCGGCGACGAGGTGATCGATGACCGCCTGGTGGTGGCTCCGGGTCCGGTCGGTGACAACGTGGAGCCGGTTCTTCTCCATCGTCAGGAGCTTGGTGAAATCGTCGCGACAGGCGACCAATTCCCTGAGATCACGGGCGTTTTGGGTGAGGACCGGACTCGGCGATGGCCGCTTCTGCTGGCCGAAGCGGGCCAGCAGGCGGGCGTCGATGCGATCCGTCTTGGTCCGCTGGCCTTCGCTCTGGATGAAGGCGTGGGTCTGTTCGGGGTTCATCACGGCCGGCGGCATGCCCGCCGCGGCGAGGGCGAGCGTGATCCCGACGTGATAGGACCCGGTCGCTTCGAGGACGACGGTCGGCGGGGTGTTCGACGCGATCCGGGCGATGAGCTCGGCCCCGCCATCGGGGTCGTTCGCGACGCGGAAGGTGGTGGCGTCGGGCAGGAGCGCGACATCGAGGTGGGCCTTGCTGACATCAATGCCGACGAACGCAATGGGACCAGACATGGGGTGTCCTTTCCTGGACGCATCCGGTAGGCTGGTCCTGTATCGCTTCCTCGTCCTTGTGCTGCGGGCGCACGATCGCTCGTGGCTCAAGTAACCGTTCGAGGGGGACGATGCACGGACCAAAACGAGGTGCCGGCTCCCTACGACGCGACGGTCGTTTACAGACCAAGGGGCGGACCGGAGGCCGGCGCCTCGTTCCATTTCAACATACAAGGGGCGGACACCCCAGCACCTCGGTTGGTCAGATCCGGTATGCGATCGGAGGTGCCGCCCCTAGGAGCCGCGTAATGCTCCGACATTCAACTGCGCTCAACATGACGTGGGTCGGGGAACGCTGAGTACGGTGTCCAAGGATTTTTGTCATTCCGACGAAGGAGGAATCTTTTTCCTGCCTGCGGGTGGACACGAAGATTCCTCGCAAGCTCGGAATGACAATGAGTGCTAGACACACCATTGCGCGTTCATTCGACGTTTGTCTCAGTTCTCCGCGCCGTGCGTGACGGCCCACACCGGTGCGTGCAGCGGCACGCCCAGCAGGCCGCGAATGGCGTCGGCGCGCTGCTCATCGAGGTGCGCCTGGTCATCGATCTGGCCGGACCGGCCTGGTTCCCCGCCAGCGTTGCGAACCTTGAACGCCACCTGGCGGGAGAGCGTGGCCCGTTCCTCAAGCAGCCGCACGCTGGACCAGAGGGCCGCCTCCAATTGTTCCGACTTCAGTCCCAGCAGCGATTCGATGCTCCAGGCGTGACCGACGTGGCAGCGGAACCGGGCGATCGGCCCGGCATCCGATTGCCAGAGCGTTCCGCCGCAATCGGGACAGGTGTACATCGTGAGCTTCCCGCTCCGGCGATCCCCCTCCTGTTCCGCGAAATCCGCCTGGATCAACTCCGCCGTTTCGTCGATTGATCCGTCCAACCTGTCATCCTGATCGCTCGCCGCCGGCGACATGGGCATGGACGCAAGGTGCTGGCCGATGCCCCTGGCGGACAAGACGTGGTCGGCCTGCACCATCCGGAGCGCGGTCATCGGCATGCTCTCGACAATCGCGTCCTCAGGGTCCTGGACCACCGCCGTCCCGCCGTGCGCCTTGATCATCGCCAGGCCGGCTGACCCATCGCCGAGGCCACCCGAGAGGATGACCCCGGTGACGCGGTCGCCGTGCGCGCCGGCGGCGGAGCGGAACAAGGGATCGATGGCCGGCCGGCTATGGTTCTCACGCGGGCCGTGCGACAACTCGATCCGGTCCTCCCGGACGAGCAGGTGGCAATCTGGGGGAGCCACGTAGATGTGGCCAGGCACGAACCGCTCGTGGTGGACGGCGTGGGACGCTTCAAGCGCGCCGCCCCGCGCCAGCAGCACCGGCAGCACGCTGCGCCCGGTTCCAACGTGAACCACGACGAAGACCGGCGCCGCGAATGTCGCGGGCAACTCGGCGATGACCTCCAGCAAGGCCTGGAGGCCGCCGGCCGACGCGCCGATCACGACGATGGGAGACTCGCCGCCTTCCATATGCTTCTCCTCTGGAGCGCCCCGACCCACGTGATCCTACGCACCGCCGGAACGGCCGCCGCGGGTCTGCGCACCGTGGTGAAGCTGGATGTTACCCGATCCACCATCCCCGCGCCGATCACTTCGGGTCAGTTGGCTGGCCCCGTTTGACCGACTGTCGCCCCCGGACCATGGTCGATTCGGCATCGCGAATCCGCGACCGCGATTGCAAAATCATCGACTCGGTGCGGGTCACAGTGTCGCGGAGGGATTCGGCCTCCGCCTGGGGCCTCGCATCGTTCCGAGCCCAGTCATCGTTTTCGTACGTGGCGGAGAAGTCTCCGGCGTCGCCAGCCGTCTCGGCGGTCGCGGCGGCGGTCGCTGGTTCCCCTGCATGCGCTGGTTCCCCCACGTGACGTTTCTCAGGCTCGGATGCGTTGGACTCGATGCCTTCGGCGCCGACCCAGCCCGAGCGGGCGAGCAGGACACCGACCGGGATATCGAGGGCCCGCGCGATCTGCTCGAGCCGCTGGCGCCGCGGCAGCGTCACCCGGTTTCGTTCCAGCCGCGAGATCTCCGATTGGCGAACGCCCGGTCCCACCCGCTCGGCCAACTCCTCCTGGGTCAGGTTCATGTCCATCCGCCGTTCTCGTATGAGTTGACCCAGCGTCGCGGCCAATGGCTCACCCTCCAGCCTCGAATGACGAACTGCCCATTCTTTCAATCATACGGAGACACCCACCCCTATGCAATGTGTGCATAGGGGCGAACCGCGCTGGAAGCTCGCGACCCATTGGACCACGATAGGAGACGGTTGCGCGGTACGTGCGGCCAGGTTGGAGTTTTCCACCGGCGCATGTGTTAACCCATCCGACAGGAGGCAGTTCGACATTCGAGGCTGGAGGGTGAGCGATTGGCCGCGACGCTGGGACAACTCATAC
>JACCYX010000015.1 GCA_013696265.1 Chloroflexia bacterium | reverse complement strand
GCGACCGCCAACCTGTCTGCCAGCTCGCTCGATTCCATGTGACCAAAGCCATCGGGAGTGAGCGTTGCATCCAGCAGCTGATCCTGCAGATACGTCGACATCCTGTCGCCCAGGTTCACGCTCACTTGTGCGTGAAGCGAAGCGAGAACCTGGGACAACGTAAACACGATCGCAACGACACTGAGTCCACGAGCCAGTGCGCCAGTGTCATCGACCGACGCGACGACATCACCGATCGCCAGGACAAGCGCGATCGGGAGAAGTCCACGTACGACAATCAAGCTGATCCACGTCAACGCCAGCCCACGGCTCGCCCGCGACAATGCCAGGAAGAATCGCCACTGGTTGCTGGAAGTCAGCCTGGTAAACCGAACTCTTCCGCCAACAGGCACGTCGTTCGCTCCTCAAATTGGTTTCAGAAAGATGGGTGAGACACTCCCTGGCCACGACCTGGACACGGTTCGACGATGTTGACCTGCTCTCGACATTCTCGTCCAACCTTTGTTCTCGCTCAGCGCACTACGTCGAACCGTTCGCCGGGGCGGCGATGTGCCCGCCGCTGAGCCCGGCATCGCGGAGCCGGTCGGCGCCGATGTTCCGCGCCAGCACCGCCAGCCCGGCCAGGTGGGCCTGCAACCCCGCCGTGCTCGCGCAGCAATCGACGAAGACGAACGGTTCGATGTTGAGGTCGAAGAGGTCGAGCGCGACCTTCAGCACGCACATGTCGGTGTCGATGCCGACGACCGCGATCCGCTCGTAGCCCGCATCCCGGAGGTGCGCGGCCAGCCCGTCCGGCACTCCGGCGTAACCGGGTTTGGAGAAGACTCGCTCCGCCGCCGCGAAGGGCGCGACTTCGGGGGCGATTTCCGTATCCGGCGGCTCGGCGCAGTCGTCCCAGCCTAGCAATCGCCGGAAAGGGGAGTCCTCGATATTGACGAACCGCGTGAAGAGCACGGACGAATGCTCGTCCCGTTGGATCAGCTTCGCGATCCGGGAGGGAACGTGTCTCGTGAACTCGTTGACGAAGCCGTTCTGGACATCCACCACCAGCAAGGCGGTCCTCATGCCTGTTCCTCCCTTCTCCCACGTGAGTACTGCGTCCATGCCAGGTTGTCATTCCGAGCTTGCGAGGAATCTTTATGTCCGCCCTGTGGCAGGACCAAGATCCCTCGTTCCTCGGGATGACAGTCAGTTTTGGACGTTGTACTCAGAACGTCTTCGCGCCCTGGACCGGGAGCATCACGGCGTAGAGCGACGTGGTGCCGCAGATGAAGAGCCGGTTCCGTTTCGCGCCCCCGAAGACAACGTTGGCAACTACTTCGGGAACCTTCACCTTGCCAATCAGCGTGCCGTCCGGGTCGAGGCAGTGCACGCCGTCCCCGGCGCTGGTCCAGATCCGGCCCTCGGTGTCGAACCTGAAGCCGTCGAAGCCACCGACCGTGCAGGTCGCGAAGTCCTCGCCGCCCGACAGCGTGCCGTCGCCGGCGACGTCGAAGATGCGGAGGTGACTGGACCGGGCCCTGCCCGTGTCGGAAACCACCAGTCTGGACTCATCCGGGCTGAATGCCAGGCCGTTGGGCCGGTCGAGGTCGTCGGCCACCACCCGAATCTCGCCGCCGCCGGGATCGACGCGGTAGACGTAGTTGCCCGCCTGCTCGACTTCCCCCTTGTGTCCCTCGTAGTCGGACTCGATCCCGTAGGGCGGATCGGTGAACCAGATCGAGCCGTCTGACTTCACCACGACATCGTTGGGGCTGTTGAGTTGCTTGCCCTTGTGGGCATCGGCGATGACCGTGATCGAGCCGTCGTGTTCGGTGCGCGTTACCCGCCGGTTCCCATGCTCGCAACTCACCAGCCGGCCCGCGCGGTCGACCGTGTTGCCGTTGGTGTAGCCGGCCGGATAGCGAAAGACGCCGGTGGCGCCGGTCGTTTCGTCCCAGCGCAGCATCCGGTCGTTCGGAATGTCGCTCCAGACCACCGAGCGCATTAGCGGGAACCAGGCCGGCCCCTCCGCCCAGCGGCAACCTTCGAACAACTTCTCAACCCGTGCCGTTCCCTTGAAGCAGGCGGCGAACCGTTCGTCCAGAACCTCGAAATCGCTTGCGGCCATGCGTTGCCCTTTCCATTATTGACGCACCGTCTAAATCGACGGCCTCGTTGCCAACCCGATCGTACTCACCAATTCACGCTGGTCTGGCGATCACCGTCAACCATGCGACGTCAGGCACGCCGCCTTGCGCCAGGCCGATCGCGATGCCATCCTGACCGGAATGAAGCAAGGACCACTCATCGACCCGGACGTGGAGGAAACCCGATGGACAACGATACGCCCCGATTCTGTATCGTGCTTGGGCAACGTGCCTCCTGGCCGGAACTGCTGGTCCGCGCCCGCGAAACCGAAGCGCTCGGGTTCGACGGCCTCTTCCTGGTCGACCACTTCTTCGGTCTCAAGGACGTCTCCGACCCAACGCACGAGGCCTACACGATGCTCGCGGCGCTGGCGCCACACACGCGGAACATGCGGCTGGGGATCATGGTCAGCGGCAACTCCTACCGCAACCCTGCCCTGCTGCTCAAGCAGGCGATCACCGTCGACCACATCTCAGGCGGGCGGGTCGACTTCGGTGTCGGCGCCGGGTGGCTGGAGCGGGAGCACGAAGCCTACGGGTTTCCCTTCCCCTCGGCCCGCGAGCGAGTCGACCGCTTCGCCGAGGCGCTCGAGATTTGGGACATGCTGCAACGCCAGGAGCGCACCACGTTCAAAGGCGAACACTACCGGCTGCTCGACGCGCCCTTCGAACCGAAGTCGCTCCAGCAACCCCGCCTGCCCCTCTTGATCGGGGCGTCGAAGCCGCGCATGCTCCGGCTCGTGGCTCGCCACGCCGACATCTGGAATACGGTCGGCACCCCCGCCGACGCGGCCGAGGTGAGCTGGCTCCTCGACGACATCTGTCGCGAGGTTGGACGTGACCCGGCCACGCTGGTGCGTTCGGTCAGCCCTTCGATCAACTTGCTCGCCTCGATGAATGATTTCGAGGATGGCGTCGAGGCCTATCACATGGCGGGATTCCGCGACATCTACCTGCCGTGGCCGCGGACCGAGGCCGAACTCCCCATCCTGCGCCGGGTGGCGACGGAGATCATGCCGGGATTGCGCTCGGGAACGGCGCCGGCGTCCCGAGTGTGCGGCGCGGGAAAACATCTCCGGGACCTCACCCAATTTGACCTCGCGGATGTTCGGGACATCCTGGCCAGCCTCGGCGACAGTCCGGCCCAGCGCTTTCTTGGCCTCCTGATCGACAATCCGGACCAACTCTTCGACGGCGCGGCGTTGCGGTCACGCATCGGTGTGGAGAGCCACGC
>JACCYX010000534.1 GCA_013696265.1 Chloroflexia bacterium | reverse complement strand
CGTTCGATCGCGAGTTCGGGCGGCCCCGTCGGCGGAACATCGCGGACGATCATCACCGGCCAGCCGTCGGCCGAGACCTGGCTGACGGGGCTGACGACCACGCCGTAGCCGTGGGTGTAGGCGAGGTGCCGGTTGGTCCAGGTCCGGGCGGTTTCAGGCAGGCCGTCGATGTTGAGTTCCCGCGCGGAAAGCAGCACTTGCACCGGTTGGCCGTCGATCGTGTACGAATCGACATCGATGTCCGTGAACTCGTAGTACGGAACGAACGATTGCAGTTGCTGGTAGACCGGGGTGACGACCCGGTAGTCCCAGATCCTCACGTTGCTCAAGGGCGGCTCGTCGGCGGGCAACTGGTTGGGGTCGATCGGGTCCTGACCGGTGAGTTCGGTCACCTCCACGCCGTCCAGGCCAAACCCGGCGATCGTCATCTCGATGTTGCGGGCGATGTACTGCTCTTCGCGGCTGAACTCGTTCGGTTCGACCACGAAGCGCTGGACCAGCACCGGCAAGAGGGGCGTGACGAGGAACGCCAGCACGAACCAGCCTCCCAACAGACCCGCCAGCCACTTCGGGCTCCGCAGCACGTAGCCCGTGACCAGCCCGACCGCGGCGGCCACCGAGAGGAAGGCCATCAACCAGTTGAGCGGGCGCACGATGTTGACATCGGTGAAGCCGGGGCCGATGACGACGCCGCGCGTCGAGTACACCAGTTCGAAGTTGCGGAGGATGTACCCGAGCGCGACCAGCAGCAGCATCGCGCTCGCGAGCCCGCTGAGGTGGCGCAGCGCCACGAACGGCACGTCGCCCCACCTCCCGAACCGGACCCCGAGCCGAACCAGGTAGACGAAGGCGACCGCCAGCATCGTGATCCCCACGATCCAGAGCAGCGAAACCTGAATGCCCTTGAGCACCGGCAATGTGAAGACGTAGAAACTGACATCGCGGTCGAACGTCGGGTCCGACACGCCGAACTCGTCGGCGCGCAGGGCGAGCCAGGCTTCGCGCCAGAAGTCCTTCGAGATCCAGCCCACGATGAGGAAGATCACGATGCTTCCAATGGAGCCGATCAGGTTCAAGGCGCTCGTGCTGAAGCGCCCCATCCGGTTCTCCCGGACGACGCTTTCGTTCCGGGTGTTGCGGATCGCCATCCGGACATTTATATAGAATATGGCGGTAGCCAGCAACCCGCCGAGCAGGAAGTTCAGCGTGACCCCGATGTAATCGGTCACGATCATCGAGCGGTAGCCCATGCTGCCGAACCAGAGCCAGTTGATCCAGAACGGCGCGGTGATGGTGGCGATGATGAACAGGGCGATGAAGACACCGGCGGTGATGAGCATGCGGAGGGTCGAGCTGGAGAGGCCGAACCGGGAGCCACGAGCCCTGGGGGAGGACGATCCCGGTGACGTGTTCCGCGCGTTGCTTCGTGAAAATCGTTGGAACACGGATCCCCCTGATCGAGAAGAATGGCGGTTTCGGGTGGCGAGCCGGTACGGGAGCGAACTTAACCACATGGTACGATTTGATGAGCATACCGCACCGCGCCGTGAACGGACCTCGTCTCCCGCATGACCTCACAGAACCCCTCCACCGCCACTCGCGCCGGAGAGCCGGCGGTTTCCGTCCAGAGCCTCGGCAGCGGCAGTTCCGGCAACGCCTTCCTGATCCATGCTGGCGGCACCTCCTTGCTGCTCGATTGCGGCGTGGGCATCCGCACCGTGACCCGTGCGTTGCGGGAGCGCGATCTCCGGCTCGATCAACTCGACGCGGTTCTCGTCACGCATGAGCATTCCGACCACATCCGGTCCCTGTCGTACGTGATTGGGAAGGAGATCCCGATCGTTTCCACCGCTGGCACCCGGCGCCGCGCGAACATTCCCCCGCCCCAGTGGGAACAGATCAGTCCCGGCCGGCCGCTGGCGTTCGGAGCGATCACAGTCTGGGCGATCATGGTCAGTCACGACGCGGCCGAACCTTGCGGCTACCTTATCGATACGGGCGGCGCGCGCATGTCGGTGTTTACCGATCTCGGTTCATGGCACGAGCGGCTGGTGGACCCAATCCGGGCCAGCGACCTGATCGTGCTCGAATCGAACCACGACCACGACATGCTCTGGCGCGGGCCCTACCCCGCCCACCTGAAGCGGCGGGTCGCCTCGCCGGTCGGCCACCTCTCGAACGCGGATTGCGCCTCATCTCTGGCGGCCGCATTGCGTGGCGCATCCAACCAGCCGGAGATCTGGCTCGCCCACCTCTCCGAAACCAACAACGATCCGGCGGTGGCACGGCGGGAAACCGTCCACGCGCTCGAAAGCGAAGACATCGTCCTTGATGTCACTCCCCTGCCCCGGCGGTCCCTGGGACCGGTCTGGACCTCAACCGTGAGCCGAAACGCGCCAGCCTGGAGACCGGCCCCGGTGTTGTCCGATCCCACCCAACTCGCCCTGGACGCGTTGCTGTAGCCAGGCGAGTGCCTGATGGCCTCCTGCATCAGGAGCGCGTGCCCATGTTCCGTCGCAACGGCTGGATATACTCCATTGAGCCGTGATGACGGCCCAGCTCGCACCCGCGCATTTCGACACCCATCACCCCGGAGCAACTCCATCGATGAACGTGGTCTCACTCTTTCACGATCGCCTGGCGACGACGGTCATCCTCTTCTTCGTGGTGGCGGGATTATGGGGCCTGGTTGAGTTCGCGCGCGGCGGCCAGCTTGGCGGCAACATCGCGGGGATGCTGATTATCGGTCAGGTGCTGGTCGTGATCCAGGGGGCGCTGGGAATGGTCCTGTTCCTGTTCGAAGACCGGCCGGACGACCTGGTTCACCTGCTCTACGGCTTCACCGCCGCCCTGGTGTTGCCCTTCGTCTGGTCCTACGTACGGGATAAGGCTCCCCGCCAGGGGTTGCTGCTCTACAGCCTGGTCGCGCTTTTCATCGTTGGGCTGGCGATCAGGGGGATGACGACCGGGAGCTAATCCCGCTCACCATAAAGTCTGGACACAGCGGCGCGTTCATGAGAACGCGCCGCTGTCGTTAAGTGCCTTTTCCAGCGGCTTCGCTGCCGCGCCTTTCCGCGCCGGAGTGGGAAATTGTGACTGTCAGGCACGCTGGCTATTCGGTACGTTCATTGTTGACATGCCGTCTTCGGGCAACGTACAATCCGACCGTACAGTTTGATGCGTACACCCTGTCTGGCGCGACACCGCGTGGTTGTGTGGAGCACCTATCGGACCTGAAAGGAGTCATCGTGGAGTCCGAGTCCCGAGACTACCAGGAGGTCATGGACAACGCGCTGCAACTGGTTTACAGCCATCACCAT
>JACCYX010000245.1 GCA_013696265.1 Chloroflexia bacterium | reverse complement strand
TGCTTGACGGCGGCTGAGCGGGGTGTTCAGAAGTTTGGTCCTGGGATCGAAAGACATTCGACATGACTCCTTGGATGAAATGTACGGTAGTTGGACAGGGACCCATATGCGGAGAACCGGAACCACGGGTGTGGTGTCGCGGTACATCGGCGCCGACGAACTCCACGGAAGTGAAGGGAACACCACGGCAGGGCACGAACCGGAGACTGGATTTGACGTTACGCGGGTATCAGATCACGGTGGAAAAGACGTGTCAACTATGTGAACAAATACACAATCCCCTGTTCGTACGACGCCATCGGCTCGCCTTTGCACCATGCAAAGGTGGTCGGATTGGCGGGGTGGAAGCGTCCCGCGTCGATACCCACAACTTCATCCGCTAGTGCGACCATGCGCGAATTGCGGATGGCCAACGCAGGTGACCGAAAGTATCAAGTCCGGCCCTATCAATTGTCATTCCGAGCTTGCGAGGAATCCCTGCGCGAAGCGCTTCCGGCGCAGCCGGACCTTAAGGTAGGCAACGCCAGGCACCGGCTACGCCGTCGAGTGCTTCGCACAGGGATGTCGAGCTGGCGCTCGACATGACGGTCCTATGGGGTCGGCCGCCAACCGCCTTTCAGACTCGGACACGGCACTGAGAACGCAAACAGGGCCGCTCCAGTAGAGCGGCCCTGAGTCTGGTTTCGGCTTTAGGAAGGAACTTACAGTTCCTGGTGGTAGGCGAAGAGGCGGTCCCCATCGAGCCGGCGGAGCTTCTGCAATGCTTCGTTCTCGATCTGCCGCACGCGTTCGCGGCTGATCTGGAGTTGCTCACCGACCTCGGCCAGCGTGTGCTGGTGCCCCTGGCCCAAGCCGAACCGCAGTTGCAGCACCAGCTTCTCCCGGGCCGACAGGGTGTCCAGCGCGGCGCTGACATCCCGCTTGAGCATCGATTCCGAGGCAGCTTCGTACGGCGTCTCGGAGACATCGTCGGCGATCAGGTCGCCGAGGCTGGTGTCGTCCTCATTGCCGATCGGGGTTTCGAGCGAAATCGTGCGCTGGGCCGCCTGCACGATCTGGTGAATCTTCTCAGGGGCCACGGCCATCGCGTCGGCCACCTCTTCCGGGGTGGGCTGGCGGCCGAGTTCCTGGGCCAGCAGGTTGAGCGTCTTGCGGTACCGGGAGATCGAATCGCCCATGTGGACCGGGAGGCGGATCGTTCGGCTCTGGTCGGCGATCGCCCGGGTGATCGCCTGGCGAATCCACCAGGTAGCGTAGGTGCTGAACCGGAAGCCCTTGCGCCAGTCGTACTTCTGGACGGCACGCATGAGACCGTTGTTGCCTTCCTGGATCAGGTCCAGCAGGGTCAGGCCGCGGTTGACGTAGCGCTTGGCGATGGAGACGACGAGGCGGAGGTTGGCGCGAACGAACTGCTGCACCGCCTGGAGGTCGCCGTTCTCGACCCGCTTGGCGAGATCGATTTCCTGGACGTGCGTGAGCAGCGGGGTTTCCGCAATCTCACGGAGGTAAAGACGCACCGGATCGTTGATGAAATTGGGGTCGAGCCGCTGAAGCACGTCGAGATCGCGTTCGAGATCGACCTCCGGCTCCATCTCGTCGGCCATCTGGGTCGTGATTTCTTCGGGAACCTCAACCTTGTCGTCGCTATTGAGCTTGTCACTGACGAGTTGGGTAATTTTGTCGACATCGTAGGCGCCCATCGGGTCACTCATTGGACACAAAACTCCTTACATGGCGCAAAACGCGCCCGAACGGAACCGGCCGGGACATGGAAAGTCGCGCGAGGGCCGTTCCGGAAATTGAACTGGATGGCGGTTGACGTAGCCAAGGCGTGTAGTGGCCGCCTGACGTTGACTGCCGCGTGCGGACAAACCGTGGATTGTCGTGAGACAGGCGTTTGGGAACTGGTGCGCGCCGGGCTTGCTGGCCCCGCACAACCAGCCTTCAAGACGAAGGCGTCGTTCCTTGAGAACCTCTAGTATATCAGGGGTTCCGGCTCTTGTGAAGTCCATAACAATCGACGCCTGATGGCCCATTGCGGCTTCCTTGTGGAATCCTGGACTGCCAGGACCCAGAGCGCGGGAATCGGGAGCGGGGAGGGGAGGGGAACCGCCACGGTTCCGCCTCCCCGCACTGGTTCGTGACCGGTAACTAGTGCGAGCCGCAGCCACAGCCCTGCGCCGTGGGCGCGTTTTCACCGGCATCGAAGGAGTGGCCGCAGGCACACCCGGCAACGGCGTTCGGGTTGCGGACCGTGAAGCCTCCCCCCATCAGGGAGTTGACGTAATCGATCTCGGCGCCCTGGAGGTACATCGCGCTGAAGTTGTCGACCAGCACCTTTACCCCCTGGGTCGAGATGATTTCGTCCCCTTCATCGGATTCCTCGTCGATGGTCATGCCATATTGCAGACCCGAGCAGCCGCCGGGGGCCACGAACACGCGCAACGCATGCTCAGGCGTTCCCTGGTCGGTCAGGAATTCCCTCAGTTGAGTGACTGCTTCATTGGTCATGGTAATCATTTGGCGCAAGAGCCTCCAGCGGAATCGTCATCATGCGTGGCGACTGGAGAAACTCCAGATCACGCTTCCTTAAGATAAGCATAGCGGGTCAGATTCGCGTGTCAAGCGCGAACGACGTTATGCTTGGGTGTGAACCTGGCAACGCGGAGGCAGAAAACCGTGCCGCGCTGGCCCTGAGTCAGTTCGACCGCCTCGCCACCTTGCGGTGAAGGTTCACTACCTTATATACGTCCAAATCGCCTGGAGAGATGTCTCCCGTTGCCTGCATCCAATCGAACGCATCCCCGAAACGCCCGGCGCTCGACGCCGGTCACGGTCGATCCCGCGACGCTCACGCCACCGCCCGGCACCTCGCCAGCGACCGTGACACGATCGCACGGTCTCTGGCACGAAATCGTCCTGGACGATGGCGGCGACATCGTGATCGCCACCGTGCGGGGTCAGTTGAAGCGCCAGCGGCGGGGCACGGATATCGTCGCCGTCGGGGACAGGGTCTGGGCGACCCGCCTGCCGGATGACGAAGCGGTCATCGAGTACGTCGCGCCGCGTACGAGGACGCTAGGACGGATCGCCCGCCACACCCGCGATGTGGAACAGGTCATTGTCGCCAATCCGGACCAGGTGATGTTCGTATTTGCCATCAGGCAGCCGGATCCGCACCCGCGCATGCTCGACCGGTTCATCATTCTGGCCGAACTGCAGGATATTCCCATCCACATCGTCGTCACCAAGATCGACCTCGTCGATCCGCCGGGCGTGCAGGCGGCCCGTGACGTCTTCGCGGACTACGAGCGGAGTTTCCCCGTCCACTACGTCAGCACGGTGACGGGGGAAGGCATGGCTGACCTCCAGGAGGCGCTTGCCGGCAAGATCAGCGCCGTGGCCGGGCCATCCGGCGTGGGCAAGTCGAGTCTCCTCAACGTGCTCGATCCAGAAGGACGGCGGGACATCGGCGACGTCTCCACCGCGACCGGTAAGGGCAAGCACACCACGGTCGGCGCCCGCTTGCACAATCTCGGCAACGGCACGTTCGTCGCCGACACGCCCGGAATGCGGGCGATCACGATGGTCGCGGTGCCCCCAGGCAAACTGGACTGGAGCTTTCGTGAATTGCGGCCATTCCTGGGGGAGTGCTTCTATCAGGATTGCACGCACGTTCACGAGCCCGATTGCGCGGTCCGGGACGCCGTCGCGCGAGGCGACATTCCCCGTTCGCGCTACGAGAGCTACGTGTCGCTGCGCACCGGCGACGAAGTTGCCGGGTAGGATGACGGGCCAAGGACAGACAGGATTCACAGATGGCGCCGCGAAATCATGACACTGGCCCGAACGGCGTCACCGTCGACCAGCTTGTCGACCGGATCTTCCCGGTGATCGACGACTTGCTCGACCGGATTGACGGCGACGAATTCACGACCACGGATTTTATCGACCTGATGCACGCCGTGCCGGGCGCCGCCGAAGCCTACCGCGAGGCGCTCGTGGCCTGGGGCGAACAGGAGCGGCCGAGCAAGATGGTCATCCACGGGCAGGTCATACCCGGTGCCCTACGCCGCTCGGAAAAGGTCGAGTGGATCGGCTTCGCGCATGGGGAAGTCGATGAGTACGCGGTGCCCGCGTGGTGGAAACTGATCCCCTCCAACTCATAGTCTGTACGTACGCTATAATCGTGCCCACGAGTCACATGGCTGGTGCGCCGGGCGCCCAGCGCGTTGGAGACGGGGGAAGCATGAGCGTACGGAAAGCGGTGGACGCGGGGGAGCGATCGTCATCGACCGCCTCAACCGCCAACGTGCCGACCCCTCCTCCGCCGCCAATGGCCCGTGGACGGGTGCTGCCGCGTCTGGATGTCCAAAAGCTCAAGCGGCACTTGCCGGATTGCCGCCGGATCCGCATTGAAATCAACGGCGTGCTGGCCGGCGCGCCGGTAGTGGTTCCGGACGCGGTGCCGGAGTTCGCGATTGGCTGGGCATTTGTACACCGCTTCTTCCGGAATGCCGATCAGGTCACAAAGGTCTCGTCGACGGCGAGCTACGTTTCCCTCATGATCGACGGTGGCGTCGATCTCGACAGGGCGCGGTACGAGGCGATCGGCTGGATTCCTCGCCGCGATATCGAGATAGAGGCGGCCGGCGGACGTTCGGCGAGATCACCCCGCGCGGTCACGGTGATGAGCGAGATGGATGCCATTTCCACCTGCCGCCGAGCCTTCGAGCGATTCGACGACGACGGGGCACGGGCAGGTTACCGGCACGTCGCCCTCGCGACCGCTGACGATATCCTGTGCATCGCTCGCGACGTAGTCAGCGACGCCGCCGCCGCGAAGGTGTTCGGTTGGGCGCTGCCGAACCACATCGATTGCTCCGCAAGCATGCTGGTCGTTCGCGGCATTCTCGACGACCAGCTGGTCGATGGCGCCGCCCGCGCCGGAATCCCGATCGTCGCGACCGACGCGGTGCCGACCGCCGCCGCCATCGCCGCGGCAGAGGCGTCCTGCACGTCGATCCTCGGCCTGGCCCTCTCCCATCACCGCGGGCTCTTTGCCGATGGCGGGCATCTGGCCGACGAACTCTCCGCGGACGGCGAGGAAGACGGGGTTGACCTCTTCGTCCAGTGAGGCCCCGAAGCAGGAAGTCACTGCGGGCGGCGGGCACGGCGGGGGCATCGGTGAACGTTCCTGGTTTCTCGACGGCATGTGCGATCGTTGAGAACGTAGGGATTACGCATTCGTCGCGGGGATCGCGGCCTCGCCAGCGCCATCCGGAGCCGGTTCGGCGGCGAACCGGAGCACGTCGCGACGCGAACGCACCCCCAGTTTGCCGAGAATGACGGTGACATGGGTACTGACCGTGCGCGGACTGATCGAGAGCCGCCGCGCGATTTCCTTGTCGGAGAGTCTCAGCGCCAGGAGCCGCGCCACCTCCTGCTCGCGGGAGGTCAAGCCATGGCCGGCGAGTCTATCCAACGCCTCGTCCAGGGGCGCCTCGTCGTCGCTGGGGCCCAGGGCGGTCACGGCCCGCTCCGCCTCGGCACTGGCCAGATCGATGATGTCCGGTAACGACATCTGGCCTCCACGCGACCATGC
>JACCYX010000241.1 GCA_013696265.1 Chloroflexia bacterium | reverse complement strand
GACGGTGAACTCGTGCTCATGCATGACATGACCGTCTCCCGAACCACCAATGGCAACGGTCCGGTCACCGATCACACGCTCGCCGAGTTGCGGACGCTTGACGCAGGTAGCTGGTTCTCAGATGACTTCGCCGGCGAACGGATCGTGACCCTGGACGAGTTGATTGTGGATTTCAGCCCGCGCCGGCCGCTCGTCCTTGAAATCGAGGACACCCAGGCGACCGCGCCGCTCGTCGTCCGGATCGCGACCGCGGGCATCGGCGACCGGGTGCAGGTCACGTCGTTTGACTGGTCGGCGCTTCTGGCGGCGGCAGCGCTCGATCCGGGCCTCACGTACGGCTTCCTCAGTCCAGTCTTCGACCGCGACATCATCCGCCGCTGCGTCCGGCGCGGATTCGCCCAGATCTGCCCCAAGGTCGATACCCTGACGGACGACCTGGTCGCGGAAGCCCATGACGCGGGGCTCGTCGTCCGGGCCTACGGTATCGCCAACCGGAAGCAGATCGACCGGCTCTTCGCCACCGGGGCCGACGGGGCCACCGTCAACTGGCCCGACTGGATTCCCGATTGGAGCGATGAGCCAGGCCGTTGAGCGGGCTCGTCGGCATGGGGCATGACCGACGGGACCGAACGGAGCCTGGGATTGGCGACGGAGGAGGGTTTCCGCCAGTCGCCGGTGTCATGGGCGAACGCAAACAGCGCCAGGCGGCGAGCCCGGCGCTGTTCTGGATGTGGCTGGAACGCGAGGTTCCGCGCGGGTATTTAGTTCGCGGCCACATCCCGCGCGATGTAGACATCGACATCGAGTTCGTTGTCATCATCGTCGTCGTCGAGCAGGGCGATCCCGGCAAAGCCGGAGTCATTCTGCTCGCGGAGCCCGACCGCCAGGTCAACATCGTCGTCGCCTGAAGCAAAGCCGCCGATCGAGCCACAGGCGATGATCGTGTCGGAGCCTTCACTCTCGAAGACCGCGATCACGTGCGGTTCGCCGAGGAGCGTGGCCAGGTCGGTGCCGACATCCGAATCCTCGGAGCCTTCGACCACCGAGGCGTCTTCGGGGCCGACGAACTGACCACCGCTGCCCTGGAAGGCCAGGATGCCGGGACGGGACCCGCTGTCGTCATCACCGTCATCGCCATCATCGTCACCGGTGCCATCGCCGCCGAGACCGTCGTCGGCGTTGTCGTCGCCACCGTCATCACCGGTGTCATCGCCGCCGAGGCCATCATCGGCATTGTCATCGCCGGTGTCGTCGCCACCGAGGCCATCATCGGCATTGTCGTCGCCGCCGTCATCGCCGGTGCCAGGAGCCGGGGTGGATGGGTTTCCGGTATCCGACCCGCCGCCCTGGTCGTCGTCGTTGTCATCGAACATGACGGTGAGGTCGTTGAGTTCGGCCACAGCTTCACCGGGGGTGTCGCACGATCCCAGGTGGATGCTCGCCGGCCGCACCGTATCCGAATCCTGGGCCGCGGTGGCCGCGACACTCAGGGCGAACGCGCCTGCCAGGCTGGCGGCCAGGACGCGGGATGTCCGGCCCCGTTCATTCGATCGTCGATACAGCAACATGCCTTCTCCTTCTGATATGGAGCGCGCTTTTCACCGCTCCGCGTCGAATCGGTGCCGATCGTCACCGGCGGGTGAGAACGAGAAGGCGACGCTGTCCCATTCGCCTCCACTACCAACGAGCATAGCGTTCAACCATGAGACTCGGGTTGGGCGGGCATGAGAGCCCTCTCATACGAATGTCGGTTGATCAATGGAACACACCTGGTAGTGGTCGAGTTCGTCTCGACCCCTCGTCACGAAGGCAGACTGACCCGCTACGCTGCCCTCGCAAGCTCGGGACTGCCACTACCAGATATGTAAAGTGTCTACCCAAAGCCCTCTCATGTGCCCACCGCACCGGTGACAATGAGGAAACCGTTTACATGGGAGCGTTCGACCAGTAGACTCATCACTATGCAGTTGCATACCTCGTGCACGGTCGGTCTTTACACAACGGTCCTCCGGTTCCGCAATGCACGCCGCCAGCCGTTCGCGTTCCATCACTGGGGAGGTCACCGGGATGAAGCAATCCACCAGCGCCGTTCCCACCCTCGCCCGCTTCTACATGACCAGCGACCTGCGCGCGGCAACCGGCCTGACCCGGACCCATCTCGACTTCTACCTCCGGGAGGGGGTGATCGTGCCCACCGCCCGCACCGAGAGCGGCTACCTGCTCTTCGACGACGAAGAGTTGACGGTGCTGCGCCAGGTGATCGCCTGGCGGCAGGCGGGTGTGGGTGTGCGCGAAATCCGGCTGCGGCTGGGCCGGGCGACCGGTGGGGATCAGGATGAAAGCGAACGATGAACAGGCGACGCCAGGCGACGGACAAAGATTCCTCGCAAGCTCGGAATGACAACACATGACCGCATCCGCCTCGCTCATGACTGGACCCTCGCCAGCCGTCGCCCCGCGCCAGGCCACCACCGTCTACGGCGCCGTCGGACTCATCGGCGATCCGTTTCCTCAGGATCCAATCGCGGGCACGTACGTCGCCCTCGGCCGGCAGATCGCCGTGCTGGACGGCGTGCGGTCGTGGCTCGCCTCGTCGGACGCCGAGGCCCCCGGCCTGGCGGTGATCGCCGGGCCGGCCGGGTCGGGCAAAACGCGACTCCTCGAACAACTCGTGCTCGGGATCGCCGGCGACGACCGTCTCATTGGCGTGGTGCCCGCCGAGGACGGGCCACGCTCCGACGCCCACCTGCTCCGCGCGGCGACCGCCGCGCTTGGCGGCGCCCCGCGTGGCCGAACCGGACTCGAACTGACAACCGAGTTGCGGGCGATCTTCGAGGATCACCGCCAAGATCCGCTGCCGCCAGTGCTGCTCATCGACGACGCGGCGCTCACCGGGTCGCAACTCGAAATCCTGCGCGGCGTGCTGACCGGGCCTGCGTCAGTTCCGGACCAGACCCGGGTGCAGATCGTGCTCTTCGGTCCACCGGCGTTGCCGGACCGGATCGCCCGGCGCCGGTCGCTAAGCGGCCTGACCCGGTATGGCGCCACGCTTTCCCCACTCGACGCCGCCGATGCCCGGTTGCTGCTGGACGGGCGGATCGCCGCGATGCGCGATCACGGCATACCGGCGGAAGAGCCATTCATTTCCGAACCGGCGCTGGAGATCATGCTGGCGGCATCGGCCGGGAATCCGGGCGACCTGCTGCGCCTCGCCCACACGGCGGTGCGGGAGGCGATCGCCACGGGCGGGCAACGGGTCGATGCGGCGACGGCGCGGGCCGTGACGCGGGCCGCGTCCACGCCCGGCGGGCCGTCGTTCCCGCCCACCATCGCCTCCGGGGACGCGGCGATCCAGACGCGTCTGGTCTTGCCGGGCGTGGACGATGCGTCCGAGCCGTCAGCGTCGTCGCGTCGTCGACGGCAACAACGATGATGGGGCTCATGGCCCGGAGAGACTGGAGAGATTGGGCGTCCGGACACGGGGCCGCGACGATCGCGGGCGGCGTATGCTGTGGGGGAGAGGTGGATTGGGGTTTTGGGAGCGGGCGGGGGTCGAAGCCGCGGGCAACGGCGGTTTCGACCGGCGCCGGAGACGGAACCGGAGCTGGGGCGTGGTGGTGGACGCCAATTCACCGCCGCCCGGACGATTGAATCGGCATTCATCAAGGAGGGACGAGGTCGCGCGGCAACGCGCGAGTAGAGGCATGAAAGACCAGCGCTTCGTCAGCCAAGACGATCGGATCAACGAAAAAGACCGGTGCGCCAACACCAGTCCTCTTCAAAGATCATCGTTTGTGTGGGCTTTCGGAAGTCGATCGGACCGTCGCCAAACCGCCTGATCGTTTCCGCCGAAGCATGTTGCGTGTGTATCCCCGTCAAGGGAGGGTTCTGTGTACCCGAGCAACGACCTGATTGTAG
>JACCYX010000505.1 GCA_013696265.1 Chloroflexia bacterium | reverse complement strand
TCTTCGCCAGGGTGATCGTCTCGTCCATGTCCCGGACTTCGCCATCGACCCGGACCCGGACGAACCCCTGGCGGCGGATCTCCTCGAAGATCGCACTATGCTCGCCCTTGCGGTCACGGATCACCGGGCCGAGGATCATCAGGCGCGTGCCATCCGGCTGGGCGAGCAGCAGTTCGGCCATCTGTTGCGGGGTTTGGCGCGTGATCGGCCGGCCGCAGTTGGGGCAATGGGGATGGCCGACGCGAGCCCAAAGGAGTCGCATGTAATCGTAGATCTCGGTAACGGTGCCGACCGTCGAACGAGGGTTCCGGCTGGACCCCTTCTGGTCGATCGAGATTGCCGGCGACAAGCCGTCGATGTGGTCGATGTCCGGCTTTTCCATTTGCCCGAGGAATTGCCGCGCGTAGGCGGAGAGGGACTCGACGTAACGTCGCTGCCCTTCGGCGAAAATCGTGTCGAACGCCAGCGACGACTTGCCGGAACCCGAGAGCCCGGTCAGGACGACGAGTTGGTTGCGAGGGATATCGACATCGATATTCTTGAGGTTGTGCTCACGAGCGCCGCGGACGCTGATGTACTCGTGTTGAGGCGGCATTGAGGCGATCCCCTGGTGCAACGCCCGTCCTCTGAGGGGTCGGGCAACGGGTGGAGGGCGGATGATGTGTTCGGGCCTGAACGCAGAAAAGGCGAACAAACATTCGCATCTGTCAGTGTACCATATGTGACCGTACACTCAAGAGGGAAATAACCCTGATCGATGTCCACCCCTTCGGGCAGGTGGCGGAATGGTCGGTGCCGTTGCGTTTTTGCCGTCCCGGTTCCATACTTGACGGTAAATATCGGTGATCGGGAGGAGTACATCGGCTCCGCGCGACAGCAAGTTGGAACCACCGGCTGAGAGTTCCGACAGGCGCTTCGAGACGATGGAATGTCGCCCGGGAGAAGCCGGACCCAGCGGTCCAATTCCGCAAGTCTGGACGGGTCGCCCGTTACAGCGATCGAGAGCACATTGCCTGGCAATGTGAAGCGAGGTGGTACCGCGGGTGAAACCCGTCCTGGCAACGCAGGGCGGTTTTTTGTTGCCCCGAGCGAAGTTACCGGCTCGTCATAATACTTCACAATGGGAATGGCGGGAGACCAGGATGACTACACCCAGCGTGGCGACGCATACGTCGGAACTGGCGAAAACCTACGACCCACGAACGATCGAACATGGACTCTACGACTGGTGGGACGGTCAGGGCTATTTCGCGCCAGCCGATAGGGACGGTAAACCGTTCGTGACGATCATGCCGCCGCCCAATGTCACGGGTGTGCTGCACGTCGGTCACGCGCTCTTCGTGGCCCTGCAGGACATCATGACGCGCTGGCACCGGATGCGGGGCGAGCCATCCCTGTGGCTGCCGGGAGCCGACCACGCCGGCATCGCGGGACAACTCGCCGTCGAGAAGGTGATCGCCCAGGAAGGTTTAACCAGGCACGATCTCGGGCGCGAGGAGTTCATTCGCCGCGTCTGGGCGTACATGGACGAGTACCGTCCGCGAATCCGGGATCAGATGAAGCTGCTCGGCGCGTCGTGCGACTGGAGCCGCTTTGCTTTCACGATGGATCCGGGACCGGCCCGAGCCGTGCGGCACGCCTTCAAGCACCTCCACGACAAGGGGTTGATCTATCGCGGCGAGCGGCTCATCTCTTGGTGCCCCCGCTGCCGAACGGCGCTCTCCGATCTCGAAGTAAAGCATGACGATGTTCAGTCCAGCCTCTGGCGCCTCGCGTATCCCGTCGAAGGCTCGGCAGAGGTGATCCAGGTCGCGACGACCCGGCCGGAAACGATGCTCGGCGACACCGGTGTGGCCGTTCATCCCGACGATCCCCGCTACGCGCACCTCGTCGGCCAGCATGTGATCCTGCCGATTGTCGGCCGCCGCATCCCGATCGTGGCCGACGCGCACGTCGATCCCTCGTTCGGCACCGGCGCGGTGAAAGTCACCCCGGCCCACGACCCCAACGACTTCGAGATTGCCCAGCGCACGGGTCTGGACTCGATCAACATCCTCAACCTCGACGCCATGCTCAATAGTGAGACCGGCGGGTTCGAGGGACTGACGGTCGAGGAAGGGCGACAGGCCGTCGTCGACCGGGCCCAGGCCGAAGGCTGGCTCGTCTCGGTCGAGCCGCACACCCACAGCGTCGGCCATTGCGACCGGTGCGAAACGGTGGTCCAGCCAATCGTCAGCAAGCAGTGGTTCGTCCAAATGAAGGATCTGGCCGAGCCCGCCTACCAGGCCGCCCAAGATGGCCGCTTGACCTTCGTGCCCGATCGCTTCAAGGGCGTCTACGACAACTGGCTGGAGAACATCCACGACTGGACCATCTCGCGTCAGCTGTGGTGGGGCCATCGCATTCCCATTTGGTATTGCCAGGAATGCGGCGAAGTCCACTCCAGCATCGAGGAAACGATGGAGATGTGCCCCTCCTGCGGCGGTGCGGTTGTGCAGGATCCGGACGTGCTGGACACTTGGTTCAGCTCCGGGCTCTGGACCTTCTCGACCCTCGGTTGGCCGGACGAAACGCCAGACCTCAAGCGCTTCTATCCGGGCTCGGTGATGGAAACCGGCTACGAGATCCTCTTCGTCTGGGTCGCCCGGATGGTCTTCTTCGGTATCGAGTTTATGGGCGAGGTTCCGTTCCACACGGTCTACCTGCACGGTATCGTTCGCGATGTCGAGGGGGCCAAGATGAGCAAGACCAAGGGCAACGTGATCGACCCGATCGAGGTCACCAGCGAATACGGAGCCGACGCGCTGCGCTACACCCTGGTGACCCAGGCCTCGCCAGGCAATGACAGCCGCCTGAGCTTGCAACGAGTGGAAGCCAGCCGCAATTTCGGCAACAAGCTCTGGAACGCGACCCGGTTCGCCCTGCGCTCGATCTGCGATGCTCAGATTGACCTCGACGAGCGTGGCCCGGTGCGGCCGGCCGGCAAACTCACGATTCCCGACCGGTGGATTCTCTCCCGGCTTGATGAGGTGACCGAGTCGTCGACCCGGCTGATCGAGGGCTATCTCTTCGGCGAGGCCGGTCGCCAGATCAACGAGTTCATCTGGAACGAACTGTGCGACTGGTACATCGAGGTGGCCAAGGTGAGCCTCCGCAACGAGTCCTCGCGGGCGCCTCAGGTGCTGGCTTACACTCTGGAGCGCAGCCTCAAACTCCTGCACCCGTTCATGCCGTTCATCACCGAGGCCCTCTGGCAACAGGTGCCCCACACTGGCGAGAGCATCATGGTGGCGTCGTGGCCGGAGGCTGGCGTGCGCGATGCGGAGGCCCAAGAAGCGTTCAACGCGCTCATCGAACTGGTCAGGGGTATTCGCAACGCCCGTGCCGAAGCCGGCGTGGAACCAGCCAAATGGATCGGGGCCGAGGTCTATCCGGGGGCGCTGACGAGTGCCTTCGAGACGATGCGTGGAGAACTCGGCTTCCTGGGCCGAATCGCCGACGATCAACTCACGATCGAGGCGGGCGAACCGCGGCACGCGCCGCAATCGCTCACCGTCCTGGCCAACGGCGTCGTGGCCTCGCTGCCGCTGGCGGATCTCGTGGATCTGGCGGCCGAACGGAATCGGCTGGAGAAGGAGTTGGCGGAAGCGCAACTGGAGAAGGGGCGCGCCGAAGCCCAGCTCGGCAACGAATCGTTCCTGTCCAGGGCACCGGAAAAGGTCGTCGCCGTGCAACACGAGCGGCTTGCACGGGCGATCGAACAGATCGCCGTGCTTGAGGGACGACTTGCGGACTTCGGAGCCTGACGTGAGCGGCGCGAATCACTCCGGAGAGCCGTTCGAGCGAACCTGGTTCGAACGCCATCCGATGCGAGTCGC
>JACCYX010000239.1 GCA_013696265.1 Chloroflexia bacterium | reverse complement strand
GCCCTACAAGCGCAACCACGGCGCGGGCCGAGACGACCCGTGATCGATGCCTTCGCGGGCCGAGACGACCCGTGATCGATGCCTTCGCGGGCCGAGATGATCCCTCGTTCCTCGGGACGGCAACCCTACGATTCGGCTCCGGGGACGAGCCAGAATTTGTTGCCTTCGATGTCCCGCATGGTGTAGTGCTGGCCGGCCTCGCCGTTGTCGACGAAGCGGTCGGTCGTGGCGCCAAACCCTTCCAGCCGTGCCCTGGCCGTTTCGAGCGGTTCGTCGCGGACGAGGATGTCGAGGTGAACCCGGTTCTTGACGGTCTTCTTTTCCGGCACCGGCTGGAAGCCGAGTCCGACGTCCTTGCGCTCGGGATTGCCGATCATCACCCAGTCCGCGCGTTCGAAGGTGATCGTGTAACCGAGCGTCTTGACCCAGAAGCGGGAGAGGGCGGCGGCGTCCTCGCAGTCGAAGGTGGTGAGCAGGATACTGAGCATGCGGATTCTCCAGATGAGTCGGCGGTCGTCACACGGACCGCGACGTTCCCGCCTCGCGCGACGCGGTGGCGGACGGCGGTGGCGGCGCTCGTATCGTAGCGGAGAATGTGCGGGCGGTGGTGCGTTGCGGCGGACCGCGATACGATGGGCGCCACGTTGGTGTGGCGATGTCCGGCGAGTGTCCGGGCCGAGTAGCGAGGATCGTGTATGTATCGCGGCGTACTGGTCGGCGCGGGCGGGTTCGGCGGCGTGTGGGCCCGGCAGTTCCTGCCCCACTTCCGCGATCGGGTCGACATCGTCGGCGTTGCCGACATCGAGGCCGGCGCCCGCGACCGCGCGGCCCTGGCGCTCGGTGTCCCGGAAGAACAACGCTACGACTCGTACGAGCGAATGCTGGCCGAGGTCGAGGCCGATATCTGCTTCCTCGTGATCCCGCCCGCCGCCCGCACCGGGGCGGTCCGGGCGGCAGCCGGGCGGGGCATGGCGATCCTCTGCGAGAAACCGATCGCCGCCTCATGGGAACAGACGCTCGAGATCGGCGAAATCGCCCGCGCGGCGGGCATCAAATTCGCGATCATGCAGAACTACCGGGAGCAATCGCGGATCCGGGCCCTGAAGCGGGTGCTCCAGCGGCCGGAACTGCGCAAGATCAACCTGATCGAGAGCCGGTTTGCCGTCAACTACACCATCGACACGGCGGGCGGCGCGTTCCGGCACCAGATTCCCGATGCCTTCATCTATGAGGGGGCCGAGCACCACCTCGACCAGATCCGGAATCTCACTGGCGTCGACGCGGATTGGGTGCAGGGCCATCAGTGGGGGCAGTCCTGGAGCACCTTCGGCGGCAGCACTACCCTGGCGCTGCTGATCCGGATGTCCAATGGCGTGATGGTGACGTACGAGATGAACCACGTCGAGCGCGGACCCCAGAATGGGTGGCACAGCGAGTATTACCGGATCAACACCGAGGGCGGCACGGTGGTGCTCGACGCGGACGACGTGATCCGGATCGTCCAGGACACGACCGGCGGCGAGGTTGTCGACGAGGTGACGCCGGTTCCGGACGCGCACGACGAGCACTACGCGCTGATCGGGCAATTTCTCGACTGGATGGACGGCGGCGCGGCCCCGTTCAATGTCTTCGAGGACAACGTGCGGACGATGGCGCTAACCTTCGCCGCCGTGGAGGCGACGCACACGGGTGAGCGGGTCGACGTGGGCGCGTTGCTGGCGTCGTCGCGATTGTAAAAAGGGGGAAATCATGCCGGTCATGCGCACAGGGGCGGACCAGCCGGAGTGGGTGCAGTGGAGCGGGTTCGGGTTCGGCACCGTCCACGACGCCGAAGGATTCGATCGCCATTTCCACGACGCGGACGAATACTGGATGGTGTTTTCCGGCAAGGCCCGGGTGATGAGCGAGGGACAGGAGTACGTCATCGGTCCCGGCGATGTGTTGTGTACGAAAATGGGCGACGAGCACGACATCATCGAGATTCTGGAGGGGCCGTTGCGCACCTTCTGGTTCGAGGATGTGC
>JACCYX010000473.1 GCA_013696265.1 Chloroflexia bacterium | reverse complement strand
ATCACCGCCGCGGCGGCGTCGAGGGTGAATCCACCGCGGAAAACGCCGAGGCGACGGAACAGGAGTTGCTCGTCGTTCGCCAGCAGGTCATAACTCCATCGGATCGCCGCCCGCAGACCGCTGTGCCGGACCGGGGCATCGCGAGGTCCATCAGTCAGCACGTCCAGCCGGTGTTCGAGGCGAGCGAGGAGGGCGGGCGGCGACAGGACGGGGATCCGGCTGGCCGCCAATTCGAGCGCCAATGGCAAACCGTCCAGGCGCACGCAAATCGCGTCGACGACCGGCGATGTCTCCACGGTCAGGGCAAACGCCGGATCCAGCGCCTGGGCCCGGTCGGCGAACAATTGCCGCGCCGCCAAGGGGGAGAGTGAACCCACCGGAACCAGGTGCTCACCCGACACGCCGAGGCGGGCCCGGCTCGTGCAGAGGATGGTCAACCGTGGCGAGTTCTCCAATAGCTCGACGGTGAGCGGCGCGGCGTCCAGCAGGTGTTCGAAGTTATCGAGCACCAGGAGCAGGTGGCGTTCGCGCAGGAATGCCTGCAGGCGGGTGCGTAGCGGCAGATCGACCACATCGGGCAGGCCAAGGGCGTGCGCGACGCTCGCGGGAACCAGTTCGGGATCGCGAATTGGGGCGAGCGGCACGAAGACGACCCCATCGGCGTGCACGCCGGCGAGATCGTGACTCGCCTGGAGGGCAAGCCGCGTTTTTCCGACTCCGCCAGGGCCGGTCAGGGTCAGCAGCGGCATGTCGTCCCGTAACAGCAAAGTCCGCACCGTCTCGCGTTCCCGCTCCCGGCCGACAAGCGGGGTGCGAGGGAATGGGATCGAGCCTGGGCGGGAGAAGGTTGGTGGCGTGCCCATATCTGCTCCGCATCGAGATCGGCGCATGTGTCTCTGCCACGATCATACCGGCATCGGGCAAGCCCGTTTGTTTTGTATGGAAGGGAGGAACGCGCCGCGGAGCGCCTTTCGCAACCGGCCCGCCTCGGTGACAATGCGCCCGACGAGGCGAGACGCCGCTCGCCACCAGAGCGCATCGCCGGGAATTGACCGGCATTGGAGGAACTCGTGAGTATTCGTGGTCTGGCGAAGGATCACCAGACATCGGTGACGCGGCCCGCCGATTTCGACGCCTTCTGGGCGGCGATCGACGCCGAGCTGGCCGGCACCCCGCTCGACCCGTCGATGGAACTGGTCCCGCACCGCTCGGCCGAGGCGGTCGAGGTCTATGAAATCGGCTATACCAGCCTCGACGGGGTCCGGATCGCGGGCTGGTACTGCCGCCCACGCGAGTCGTGGGCGACGGGACCGTACCCCGGTCTCAGCATCGTGCCCGGCTACGTCTCCGAGCCGACGCTCCCGAAATCGTGGGCCAAGCTCGGCTACGCCGCGATCGGGGTCGCGCCGCGCGGCAAGCTCCGCTCAAACGCCCAGTTCAACCCCGGCTACCCCGGCTTGCTGGTCCACAACATCATCGACCGCAACACCTACAGCTACCGCGGCTTCTACGCCGACGCCGCTCGCGCCATCGACTTCCTGCTCACGCGGCCCGAGGTCGATGGGAGCCGGATCGGCGTCCACGGCTCCAGCCAGGGCGGCGCGCTAACCCTGACCACCGCCGCCCTCCGCCGCGACGTGATCACCTGCGGCGCGGCCGGAGCCCCGTACCTGGCAGGGTTCCTGGATTGCGCCGCGCTGACCCACTCGTACCCGTACGAGGAAATGAACGAATACCTGCGGCTCTACCCCGAACGCGAAGGGGTGATGCGCTCGACCCTGGAGTACTTCGACTGCATCAACTTTGCCTCGAGGATCACCGCGCCGATGCTGATCTATGTCGGGCTCGCCGACGACGTGGTGCCGCCGGAAACCGGCTACGATCTGGCCAGGGTGATGCCGGGCGAGGTCGAGTTCCACGCCCACGACCGCTGCGGACACGACGCCGGGATCTATTGGGAAATGCCGAAGGTCGAGGCGTTCCTCGCTAAACATCTCCGTCCGGCGCTCGCCGATACCGGCCTCCACGCTCAGAAAACGGAGGGCTAGATGACCACGAATCCCCACGCTGAAACGCCCACCG
>JACCYX010000459.1 GCA_013696265.1 Chloroflexia bacterium | reverse complement strand
AGCCCGCTCCCGACACCACCACCGCACCGCCGGAGCGACCGCGTGAGCCCGCTAACCCGCCTGACCCGGTGCCCGGCTGTCATGTCCCCCCTATCCGGACGTTTCGGAGGGCGCTGCATCTTATCCCGTCAATCGCATTGGCACCTTTTCGGCATTGATCGAGCGTGGACTTCGGGAACCACGCGCCTCATCCTGGCGTCAATAGAGTGGAATCTATCGACCCAGGCAGGATTCTCGGTTTCGTCGAGGGTCCAGCCTGGCGACATACCGCCTCACCCATCCAATTCAGGAGAGCAAGAGCGTGATCAAGACCGAGTTGCTGTACCAGCCATCGTATGCTCTCGCCAAAGTGCTCATGGACCAGGGTGACCAGTTCAGGGTCGAGGCCGGGGCGATGGTGAGCATGAATGGCAATGTCCGCATCGAAACGCAGGCGACCGGTGGCCTGCTCCAGTCGCTGAAGCGGTCCGTGCTGGGTGGCGAGTCGTTCTTGATGAACACGTTTCACGCCACCGCGAATGGGGCCGAAATCACGCTGGCGCCGCACCTGCCTGGGGACATCGCGACGTTTCGGATGGAGAACCAGCAACTCATCCTCCAATCGGGCAGCTTCCTGGCGAGTGAGCTGGATGTCACGGTCGAAACGAAGTGGGGCGGGGCCAAGACCTTTTTCGGCGGCGAGGGGCTCTTCATGCTGCGCTGCACGGGCTCCGGCCTGATGGTCGTTTCGAGCTACGGCGCGATCCACAAGGTCGAGATCCCAGCCGGACAAACCTACACCGTCGATACCGGCCACATCGTCGCCTTCGACGAGCACATCGCCTACACCGTCCGCAAGGCGGGTTCCTGGAAGTCGACCATTTTCGGCGGCGAAGGACTGGTGGTCGAGTTTCAGGGGCCAGGCAACGTCTTCCTCCAGACCCGCAGTCCGGAAGCCTTCCTGTCGTGGCTGATCCCGCGGCTTCCCCGCGACACCAGCAACTAGTCGATGCGCGTCAGGCCCAGGAACTCAGCTTCCTGGACCTGATCGAATCGCCAAAGTCAATGCGTCGAAGCGCATCCCACAAACGTCCGGGATCGACATTTCCATGCCCCACATCGACAGGCATTGGTCTACTTTGCTATAAGTAGATGTACCCAAGCGGGTGAATTGCCGTGGATAATGAGATACTTTAACGAGCCTTGGAAATGCAGAGACCGCGATCATGAGCGCACGAAACCGCAATACGTCCGTGATGCCCGATACCGGGCGGCCGATCGGAGCTGGCTGGAACTGGTCGCTCCTGGCCCGGCCCCGTGTTGCTCTGAATGTGGTGGCGGCACGGCTCCTCGCGCCCGTCGACAACTCCTCGATCGTGTTCTTCCGAACAGCCTTCGGTTTGATCATGCTGTGGGAGGTCGAGCGGTATCTCGGTTATGGCTGGGTCGGGTCCGAGTACATCGATCCCCAATACCTCTTTCCCTATGTTGGGTTCGAGTGGGTGCAGCCCTGGCCAGGTATCGGGATGTACCTGCATTTCTATGCGCTGCCCGCGCTGGCCGTTTGCATCGCGGTGGGGTTCGCCTACCGGATCAGCATGACGCTGTTCTTCCTCGGAATCACCTATGTCTTCTTGCTGGACAAGGCGCACTATCTCAATCACATGTATCTCGTGTGCCTGATCAGTTTCCTGATGATCTTCATTCCCGCGAACCGGGAATTCTCGGTCGACGCAATGCGTCGTCCATCGATTCGATCGAACGCCGTTCCCACGTGGGCGTTGGTCCTGCTCGCGACCCAGGTCGCGATCGTCTACATCTACGGTGGGTTCGCGAAGCTCAATGGAGATTGGCTACGTGGCGAGCCGATGCGGACCTGGCTCGCCGACGAAACGGACTTGCCGATCGTTGGCCGGTGGGTACGGGATGAGTGGTTCGTCTATTTCGTCAGCGATGCCGGGTTGCTTCTCGATCTCTTCATCATCCCGTTCCTGCTTTTGTCGAAGACGCGCTGGCTCGCGGTCATCGCACTGGTCATTTTTCACCGGTTCAACGCGGCCATGTTCTCCATCGGCATCTTCCCGATGTTTGCGACGGCGGCGATCGTGCTCCTCCTCCCGCCCGATCTTCCACGCCGCATTGCGACATCGATCCGCTCAATGTTTTCGACGCGATATGGCAAGGCACATCGGTCCCGGCGGGGTCGCTTGGCCGAAACGCCGGGCGACGAGTCTTTGGCTGTGCCGTTCACGCAGCGTCCGCGCATCCAGCAAGCGACGGTCGCGCTGGTCGTGGCGTATCTTGCCATCCAGTTGCTCCTGCCATTGCGGCATTACCTCTACCCGGGCAACACGGCCTGGACTGACCAGCAGGATCGCTTTTCGTGGCGCATGATGCTCCACTCCAAAGTCGGGGAGGTGGCGTTCGAAGTGATCGATCCCCAGACCGGCGAAACGTGGCTGGTCGAACCACGGACGTATCTGTCCAGCTTTCAAGCAAGCGCGATGCGAAGTCAACCGGACATGATGCTGCAGTTCAGTCACTTTCTGGCTGACGAGTGGCAAAGGACCGGGTACGACAACATCGAGGTCCGGGCCCAGACGATGATTTCGTTGAATGCGCGTGACCGGTACCCCATTGTCGATCCGACGGTCGATCTCGCGGCCGAATCCCTTTCGATCGGGAACGCCGACTGGATCACCTCGCTCGAGGAGCAGGAACGGCTTGCCGCCGCACAGCCCGGGCAAGATGGGCCTCAAAGTGAGCAGCAAGAGGAAGAAGATCAACAGCTGCAGAACTGACGCAGCATGCCCCAGCCACGTCATCCCGACCACCGCGGCAGTCGAGGGCAGGGCGGCGATCTGAGCGGCTTTCCGCGGGGCCACCAGTCATTGTCCGAATCCCCCATGAGGCGTGGGAACGCCCAGAGGGTTTCCGGCGTCCGTGTCAGACCGCTCCACCCGGACTGAACACGGGCGCGACCTCGCGCGCGAAAAGCGCCATACCAGTACGGTCGGGAGCGTCCAGAAACCAGAGCAGGAAGTGATTCGCGCCCCGTTCCACGTAGGCCTGGAGCTGAGTTCGCACCTGTTCCGGCGCACCAATGAGCGTGGTATCGGCTAACGACGCGGGAGGGTGTTCCCGCGCGCCTCGCACGAACGCGCGCAGGTCAGGATCGATCGCGTCCTGATCGGGCGCTTTCTCAAGAATGGCTCCAAGCACGGATCTGGCTTCTCCCTCTGGGGCGATCAGCACCTGGAGTTCGACGCTCGCCTCGATTTCGGCGACGTCGCGTTGTGCCTTGGAACACGCAGCCCTCAGCAATTCCAGGCGCCGGCCGAATTCATCCACACCGCACGGGGTCGTGTTCCAGCCCTGGCCGAACTCCGCGCAGGCCGCAAGCAACCCCGGATGGGTTTCACCGAACCAAATCGGCGGATGCGGGCGCCGCACCGGCGTGGGGGTGCAGGTCGCGTCGGTCACCCCATGGGCCCCATGACTCGCGGTTGTGGCAGCTTCCGCGTTCCACAGGTCGCGGATCAGCCGGATTCCGTCAATCGTCTCGGCCACCCGCTGGTCGACATCATCCGGGTAGTGAAAATGATATGCCCGGTGTTCCCGGAGTTGCTGGCCATAGTCGTAGAACATCACGAAGCGGCCACCGGTGAGCTGATCGAGCGTGGCGGTCATCTTCGCCGCCAATCCCGGTTCGCGGAAGTAGTGTCCCTGATGGATCATGCCGAGTTGGGCGCGTGAGGTTACGCCGCCGAGGGCGCTGAGGATGGTCCAGCCTTCGAGGATCGCCTCGTCACGGCCGAGCATCAGGTGATCAGCAACCCACAGCGAATCGAAACCGAGGTTTTCGGCGTGTTTCCCCAGGTCCAGCGTCAGCCTCGCGTCGACGTGGTCGTAATTCGGCGTGCGAAAGAGTCCGGCGGTGGGGTTTGCGAAGATCGGCAAGCAGTACCCGAATCGAACCGGCGCCATCGGCATTCCTCCTTTTCAGCGAATGTCCCTGAACTGGTGCCCAGCAGTCACACCACTCGGTTCCGGAGGGTACCCAGCCCGGAGACTTCCAATTCGACGACGTCGCCACGGTTCAGGGCCTGGCCGCGTTCGGCGGCTGAACCCCAGCCCACGGTCCCGGTTCCGAAAACCTCCCCGGCTTCGATGCGCTCGTCACGGGACGCATGGGCGATCATGTCCTCGATCTTCCAGTGCATGGAGCCGGAAGAGTCGTCGCACCAGACCTCGCCGTTGACACGGGCGGTCATCGTCAACGCGTACGGGTCCGGGAGTTCGTCCATAGTCACCAGGCAGGGGCCGAACACATGGCCTCCCTGGAAATCCTTGCCCTTGGCCGGCCCGAGGCCGACGGCCATTTCCCGGCTCTGGAAGACGCGGGCGCTGAAGTCGTTGTAGATCATCATTCCGAACACATGGTCGAGTGCGGCGTCGTTGTTGATATTGATGCCCGACTTGCCAATCACGAACGCCAGCTCGAACTCGAAATCGAGCTGCTCTTCGTAGGCGGGCACGGCGACATCGTCACAGTGACCGCCGAAACTTGACGGGTTGCCCTTGTAGTACACGGGAAATTCGTACCACTCGGGCGGGATCTCGCGGCCCAGCCTGGGGTAGATGTTCTTGAGATGCGATTCGAACGCCATGAAGTCTCGCAGGAGCGGTGGCCGAGGAACCGGAGCCAGCATTTTGACGTCGGCGGATTCGTACCGGATCGGCTGTCCCAACTCCCCATGATCCCGCGTCCACGTCAACGCGCGGCGGGCCGCGTCCAGGGTCGTTCGACCACCCTGGATGAACGCCACCATCGATGACGGAAACATTGCCGAGGCGATCCGTTCCGCCGCCGGGTCCGTCGCGCCCGCGTCGGCCAGGATTCGTCGGTAGGCCAGTTCGAGGTCGACGATCTTCCCGGAGTCGTCGAGCGCGCCGATCCGCACGCGAGGTCCGAGCGGAGTGGCTATTTCGTAAGAAACAAGCTTCATTGCTCCTCCGTAGCACATGTCAGGCGCTTCGAATGCGCGGCTGGACTCCGATTGAGGGAGTGAAACTCGGTAGGGGAGGCCCTGTGTGGCCTCCCGCGT
>JACCYX010000228.1 GCA_013696265.1 Chloroflexia bacterium | reverse complement strand
GGCATGGTTTCCGCATGCTGGGCTCGGTCCAGGACGCCGAGGACGCGCTGTCTGGCGCGAACCCAAATCCTTGCCGAGGTCGAATTCGATGGCGGTCAATCCGAGCGCGTCTTGATCGGCTTCCCTTCCCAACACCGTCAATTCCGAACATAGACCAACGCCGAAGTTTCGGACATCGCCTATGTTCCTACCAATCAAGGTTGCGCTGGCAGCATGGTGTTGATTGATCTTCGTGCAGTGGGGCTACCGCACGTTCTTCAACGACGAGGCGCAGTTGGTCAGGGATTAGCCACTCCCGCTCTTCCTTTAGAGCGACCGGCAATAGGCTAGATGCAAAGCGTCGCAGGCAGACACGGTTCAGTGAATCAAGGCTTACCTATGCGGTGTTTGGCACAAGTGGTCAGCGACTTGAGAATTTCACTGATGCCTATTGCCGGTCGCTCTTAGACTGAATGCAGGCTGTCGTGTGAAACGGTTCACGTTTGATTCAGGAGACCTGCATGGATAGTTACGGAAGTGTTCCTTCCCGCGGTGGCGGAAGCCGCATGGTGATGAATTCGCCAATTTCCAGTACGCGACTGGATCGACTCGTGGCCGATGTTGCCGCGCAGGAGCCCGCCACCGTCGTCGATATCGGATGTGGGTGGGGCGAGGCACTGATTCGCGTACTTGAGCAGGTACCGGATTGCCGGGGAACGGGAATCGATCTGCATGGACCCGACATTGATCGAGCCCGAGCGAGCACCCGCGACCGATGCGTCGAGAATCGGTCAACGTTCATTGCTGGCGATGCCGGCTCTTTCGACGATTCCGCAGATTTGGCGATCAACATCGGGTCATATCAGGCGTTTAGTGATGTCGAAACGGCTCTACGACGCTTCCATACCATCGTAAAGCCTGGTGGTCGACTGCTGTTTGGCACTGAAATCTGGATGTCGATACCCACTGACGTACAACTTTCCAACATGTGGAAGGATGCGTCGGTCGACGACTGCATGCTGCTTGCCGATATCGTTGACGTTATTGCGGCCACGGGATGGCGCGTGCTTGATCTGCAAGAGTCTTCACGCGACGAGTGGGACGCGTTCGAGTGCGGTTTGATGCGTGATCGAGAGGAGTGGTTAGTCGCGAACCCCAGTGCGCCAGGTGTTGAAGAGATGTCGCGGGAGCTCGATGAGCACCGCCGCAGGTGGTTGCGTGGACATCGCGATGTGATGGGATTTGCCACGTTTGTGCTTGGGCCCATCGGGAAGGTAAACCTCGAGGACGGAGAATAACTCGGGTCCGGCGCGGTTCCCGTTTGATTGATCCGCAAGGAAGCAGGACATCGACGATCCGACATGTCCATCTGATGGGATCGTCGTTCGTCCCGACTCCAATGCGCCGGTGCTGAATAGCGATGTCATCAGGCGGTAGCGGATCGTGGGAGTGGTGACGTAGGTCATCAGTTCGATACGCGCCGTGGCGTGGGCTGCCGCGCCGAGCACCGACCAGGCGTGGGGCGAGGGGCCCTGCGCCTCGAGCCAGGGGCGAGCGCTGCTCGCACATCATCGTGTAGCCGAGCCGGACCATTGCCTACTCCCTGGACGATCGTGAAGCGGGTCCGGCGCCGGGCTGGAAAAAGGGGCTGTGGGCGCCGGACGTATGCAGCGGGGAACGGCTCAGCCGCAACCGCTTGGCGTCAACATAGGGAGTGATACGAACTTCGGGTAAACAGTGTTCGTTTGAGCGGCGCATCTCCCGACGTCATCCCGAGCGACGTCGAGGGCAGCGGAGCGAGTCTCTCGCCGCGGCGACGGGTTTTTCGCACAATGATCACCCGAAGTCCGTATGAGATCCACGGGGTGCAACCCGCGAATGGCCCGATCGGGACGGTAATCACTGGTTTCCTGACTCGAATGGGGTATGAACGGGCTCGTTTGGACGCTCAGGCGCCTTCGTCGGGGTCGCGGATGTCGTCGCGAAGCCAGCCGATGTACCGCTCGGCCGATCGCTGGACTGCCTTCGATGCGTCCGTCTCGATCAGGCCGGGGTGGAAGCCGCTGTAGAGCCGGTCGTACGGCCACGGCGCGATCGCGTCGATGATTTTCCTCACCGACCGCTCGGAGAGCGGGATCAGGTTGGGGTAGCTGCGCATGAACGAGACGGTCGCCCGGTCAGAGCCGACCAGGAAGGTGTCGCCGCTCAACAGCACGCCGCGTCCCCCGGCTCCTTCCCGCCAGTGGAGCACGGCGCTGCCGGCGAAATGCCCGCCGCACTGCACGAGCGTCAGCCCCGGCAGCACCTCGCGGGTGTCGCGCCAGAGCGTGATCGCCTCGTCCGGCCGCCGGATCCAGCGCCGGTCATCCTCGCCGTGGTAGACCGGGACATTGCCGAACCGGTGGCTGAGCGAAATCGAGACGCCGGTCAGGTGAGGGTGGCTGCAGGCGATCGCGGCGAGGCCGCCCAGTTCCTTGATCGCTTCGATCAGGACGTCGTCGTGGAAGCCGGGCGGGTCCCAGAGCAGGTTCCCGGCCGGTGTCCGCACCAGCAGGGGCCGATGCCCGATCCCCACCTTCGGGGTAACGGTGATGCCGTACAGGTCCGGTTCGAGTTCGTCGATGTCGGCGGTTCGATCTTCGCCGAGTTCGGCAAGGGTGGTCCACCGCTGCCCGCCGGGCGGGAGATACTGCCGTTCGTCGGAACAGATCGAGCAGGCAGCGGGCGGTTCGGCGGTATCGGCGTGTTCGATGCCACAGGTGGCGCAGAGCCAGAGGGTCATCGGATGCTCCTGTCAAATGAGCGCAGGGTGACCGGCCTCGGCCTGGACCGGTTGCATCCATTGTAGGAACCTGGCCGCCCACCGCAATACGCGAACCCACCGGTCTGGTGAGGCGGGTTACCTACCCGTGCTCCCGTTCACCTGACGTTCGCGGGGTCGCGATCGGCGTGGCATCAGGTGTCACAGGGGGCGGCGTCGCGGCGTTTGGGGTGGTCACGAGGCCCTCCAGGTAGTCGATCTCCTCGACGATCCTGGCGCGGGCGAGGTCGCAATCGCCCATGCAGAGGGTGAACGTCTCGTCGATCACCCAGCGGCTATGCTGGGTCTGGTCCCGCGCCAGCACATGGACCGGAATGAACCAGTAGGGGATGTCATCCATATCCGCAAGTGCATGTGGGTAGATACTCGGTGGATCGAGTCGCGCGAGGGGAATGGCAATCCGTCCATCGGCCAGGTGAATCGCCTGATCCGGGATGGGAACGGTCGGAATGAAACCGGGAATCTGGAGGTCGGGGGGTGTTCCCTCGGCGAAGAGATCCGACTCGATGTAGAAGTCCCGCCAGTCTCCCGTCAGCATGGTCTCGCTGAGTTCGCGTCTGGCATCGAACTGTGCGAGGTAGGCTATCTCGTCCTCGATGGTGAGCAAGGCGCGGGAGTCTGCCCCTGGACCTTCGCGGGTCAAGCGGGGGCTCTGGAGGGCGGCGCGTTCGCCGGCCGAGCCGAACACGAAACAGCTTTGCCAGGCGCGGTCCGCCCCGGCGATCTCCTGGGCAAGGGCATCGTCGACCGGGCCGGTGGGCGCGTAGGATTGTTCCGTCTCGCCGCCCGGTTCCCGGATGATGGCGGAAATCTCTTCATCCGAGAGTGGTTTGACGACGCACTCCTCCGGGTAGATCGGCTGGAGGGCGGCGGCATCGGCGGTGGGCGTGGTCGGGGTGGAGGCCGCAGGTGTCGCCACCGGCGTGGCGGGGAGGATTCCACTCAGGACGCTCGATTGGTAATGCTCCTCCGCCTGGGCGTAGTAGGCATCGCAGCCACTGGCACAGAGCACGAGTGTTTCATCCAGGACCCATCGCCCGTCCTGGGTGGGATCCCGCGCGTAAATCGGATAGCCGACCATTTCGAATCCATACGGGGTGGATGAGGGAGTGCCAGCCTCCTGACTTGCTTCCAGGAGTTCCTCGTAGTTGGCCGGAAGGAGTTGTGATTCTGGCCCGCCGATACGACCGTCCCGGAACCGGACGATGTCCTCGGGAAGCATCACTGGCGACCATAACCCGCCGCCGTAGACATCGAACATGTCCAGCGATGTGGTCTGCGTGGATTTCACCGTGTAGTCATTCGTGGCGTCGGTCAGCAGCATCTCGGAGAGGGCGCGGTGGTTCGCGACGTACTCCTCATAGGTGGCGCTGTTGCGGGCGATCGTGTCGACCTGCCATGAACCGATGCCCTCGAAGATCAGGCGTGGGCTGACCATTGCTCGCCACTGCCCCGTTTCGCCGGTGATGCGGCAACTTTGGAACATGCGGTTCGCATTGGAAATCTCGAGCGCCAGCGCATCGCTCAACGGCCGTACCGGGTCGTATAGACGGGACATGGTTTCACCGGGGTCTTGCATCAGCGCGGCGGTTTCATCCAGCGTGCGCGCCTCGACATCGCATTCATCGAGTCCAAGCGGCTGGAGCAAGGCGGCATCGGCAATGGCCGCCGCCGGGGTGGAAGCCGCGCGATCAGGGGCAGGCGTGGCCAGCCACTCCCTAACGTTGGCGCCAACCTCCTCGTAGTGGGCCTGGCAGCCGGTGACGCAAATCCAGAACTGTTCGTCAAGGGCCCAGCGTCCGCCGCGCGTCGGATCCTCGGCATAGATCTGGACGGAGGTGAACTGCTGATCGTCGCCGAAGGGAGGTGGACTCTCCTCAAGGCACTGGACGAATCCAGGTCCGACCAGCGACGAGACGGGTCCGCCGATCCGGCCGTCGGGCAACCGGACCAGGTGGCGTGGCTGGATCACCTGGTAGGAAACCTCATCCGAAAGGCCGATGTCCGGATAGCCGGTATCACATTCGTAGTTTGGAAGTACGTCCGACTCGACCAGGTACGACTCGATGCCGGGATCGAGGAAGGCCTTCCGCATCGCCTCGTTGAGCGCAACCCAGTCGTCGTGCGTTTCCGGGTTCGGCGGCGCGAGGACATCGAATCTCACGATTTCCGTGAGGTAGCGAAGGGTCTCCAGCGCCTGGCGCCCTTGTGGGAGGCCGCTGGTAAAGCACGATTCCCAGGCGCGTTCGGCACGTGCAACCTCCTCGGCGACTGATGGATCCACGTCAGTCACAGGAAGGTATTCGCGCGGCACGTTTCCCTCCGGGTTCTGTGTGATGGCGCCAACCTCTTCGAGTTCGCGAGTTTCCGCGACATCGCACTCGTCCGGGGAGATTGGCTGGAGCCAGGCAGAATCGGTGGAGGACGCTGGCGAACCGGGCGAGGCCATCGCGATGCCAGGGTTCGTGGCGGGATCGTTGCCAGGCGATTCAGGAGTGCCCGCGAAGGAGTTGTAGAGGGCCACGATGCCGACCACGACCACCGCCAGCATCAGGGCGCTGATCGCCCAGTGACTGCCGGAGAGCCAGGCCGGGATGGGGCGAGTTCGGGGACTGGAAGCAGGGGCCGAGACACGCTCCGCAACCCTACGAGTGACGTGTGGGGCGGGCACGGCAACCGTGGGAATGGTGGTGCTGGCCATGATCTTCTCCCAGATGGCATCGACGGGGACGTCCGGTCCGGTCTGGTGTTCGGCGTTGGCGATCATCGCGTGGGCTTTGGCGGCGCTCTCCTTGAGGGATAGATCTGCGTGCATGGTGCCGTTAGGGGAGGGTGCGGGCGACCACCCGGGGTCGCCTCGACGGACATGACATGGGGTGGTAATCGATTCGAGCCAGGACTCGAGCGCGTCGGCCTCGCGGGCGGTGGTCGGGGCGCCCAGGGGCGTGGACCGGTTGTGGGCGTCGGGTGCGGTCATGATCGGTCTCCGGTTGGCGCGTCGGGGTGACTGAGGAGGTCCCGCAGCCGGGCGTAGGCGCGCGTCTGCGCCGATTTGACGGAGGCCCGGGTCAGGGAGAGGGTGTTCGCGATTTCGGCCGAGGTCAGCCCGGCCAGCCGCAGCTCGATGATCTGCCGGTGCTGATGCGGGAGTTGCTCCAGCGCCGCGATCAGCCGCGA
>JACCYX010000446.1 GCA_013696265.1 Chloroflexia bacterium | reverse complement strand
CCGAGGCAGGTCTGGTCGGCCAACTCGAGAATCGGCTCGAACCATTCCTTCAACGCCGGATAAATCTCGACCTGGCCCCGCGGCAAGGAAGAGAGGATCGCGTCGATCTCCGGCTGCTTGCGCGCCTTGTAGGCGTCGATATGGGCCGCCTTGTCGGTGTAGATCGCCGCCACCTCGGCGTCGGACATTGGATGGGTGACGGAGACGAGGGCGCCCGGTTGGATCTCCATCACGCTTCCCGGTATCAGCAGGTGGCCTTGTGTGAACGCCGCCGCCTCGACCAGTTCGAGGAAGACCGAGGCGTCCGGGAAGATGTTGTTCGGGTCCCGGTTGACATCGTTCAGGTACATCAATGCGTCGTCGAGGAAGCAGGGCGGCCCGGCCGAGGGCACGATGTGCGGGGCACCGATCTGCTTCGCGTACCGCAGCGCGCGCTCCATCTGGGTGACGCGCTTCTTTGAGCTGAGGGCGTCCTTCATCTTCTGGGGGAAGCGGTAGACCATCGGATACCAGATCGCCCCCGAATACTGGAGGAAATGCACGTCGTACGGTCCGAAGGCGTCGATCGCCTCGAAGTGGACCGGCCGCGAGTCGTTCTGGTTGAAATTCTTCACCTCGCCATCGTCGAGGCAGAGCCCGGAGTCGCCGAGCGGCCCATCGGCCGGGGCCACCAGCGACGTGATCATGACCTTCAGCCCGTCGACATCGAACGGGGTGGCGTTCTCGGTGTGGATGAAGGTGGTGAAACCGAGTTGGCGCAACCACTTCTCGACCAGTCCCAGCGGGTGGTCCGGCAGCAGCACCCTGGTCCGCTTGTCGATGCGCTCGCTCAGGAATTTTTCGTCGAAGTGGTCGAGATGGGTGTGCGAGAGGAAGAGGTAGTCCGGTTTCAAGTACGGGGTGACATCGATGTGATCGTTCGCCGGAAAAACCCACCAGGCGCCGAAATAGGACGAGTTGAAGACCGGGTCGCACAAGACGCTGCCGTGGTTCGTCTCGATGTACATGCCGGCGTGTCCGAGAAACGTGACCTGCACTGGATGGTTCCTTGGTAATGGCGTTCGCCATTGACGGTGGCGAGAGGGATGATCGATGGAGTGGAGCGGGCCGGGGCGATCAGTTGCGGCCACGGCCCATCGACTGATTCTACGAGGCTCCCCGAACCCGGCGCAACGCGGCGGCGGGCGATTGGCGCCTCATGATCAGTCCACCAGCGGCGGGCGCGGTACACTTCCGTGCTGTCCGTCCGCGGCCTTCGCGTCGCGAACCCCGACCTCTATCCCCCGGACGATCATGGTTGATTGCTTCGACCGCATCGCGGTCCAAATGACCGAACTCGCGCTGGAGCCAGTGCGCCTCTTGAAGGAGCGGGCGATACTCGGCTCCGTCTCGCTGCGCACACCCAGCGGTGGCCGCCGCTACCTGATCACGATCGCCAAGCGCTTCCCGGATGGCGAATCGGCCGCGCCCGCCTATGCCTGGTCAGTCGAGGAGGTCACTCCCGAGGGGACACCGCTCCCCGGTGGCCAGCGCCGCCAGAGCCCGGACGGAGCTTTCGTTAGCGACCCGGAGGCGGCCTATTGGGCGGCGGTGAATGGCCTGTGCGAGGTGCAGACTGCGCCGGAACATTCGTAAAGCGCAAACTGCATTGCGACATTCAGCATTCTTTAGCGATTTCGTAGGGGAGGGTTAGCGGGCCGCCAAGGACAGTTTCGCCACCCCGTTGCGGCCCGCGTATGGCCTCCCGCCCAGTTGGCAGACCCCAAGACCCCGATTCCTCGCCGGATCCGCGGAAATGCAGCATCACGGGAGGACATACGCGAGCAAACTGTCTTCGCGAAGATCGGTTTTGCGGCTCGCTAGCCCTCCCCTACGGATGTGAAGTGATGACCTAATCCGCCACCGGCGTTGCCGGCACGGGGCTGGCGGCCGGGGTGGCGCCCGGTGTTGCGTCGGGCGTGGGCGACGCCTCGCCGGTTTGCCCCATCACGCCCTGGCTGAGGACGGTTCCGCGCTGGCGCGTGCCGTTGATCTCGAACCAGGCGCGCAGGATTTCGTCGACCACCGGCACGGCGTAGGTCGAACCTTCGCCACCGGCTTCGATTACGACCGACACCGCGATTTCCGGTGCGGCGAGCGGGGCGAAGCAGGTGAACCAGCCGTGCGAATCGCGAGCGCCAATGTCGTCGATTTGCCCGAACTCGGCGGTACCGGTCTTGCCGGCGATGAGGATTTCCTCCTCAGCCTCCGGGTTCGTCAACGGCCACTTCGTTTCGAACACGCCGTCGGAGATGCGCGTCCGGTTAGCGGTGCCGGTTTCCACATGTACGACCCGGCGCATGCCCTCGACCACGATCTCGATGTGGTCCGAGTCGATGTCGAGCTTGCCCATTTCCTCGACCTCGACGGGCCTAGCATTGCCCTCAGCGTCGATCCACTCATGGACGAGGTGAGGCTTCGGGAACGAGCCGCCGTTGGCGAGCGCCGCGGTGTTCATCGTCAACTGGAGGGGCGTGACCTTGGTTTCACCCTGGCCGATCGAGACGTTGAGCGTGTCGCCGACGGCCCAACCATCGCCATCACCAATGTTTTCTTCCTTCCAGGCCGGGTCAGGGAAGAGCCCAGTCGCCTCACCCAGGATCTCGATCTCGGTGGCCTTCCCGAACCAGAAGCGGTTCTGCATATCTTCAGCCAGGGGCTCGATCCCCAGCCCGTCAAAGACATGCCTGGTGTCAGATACCACTTGCTCTGAAAGCAGGTTCCAGTCGTAGTAGAAGACCGATTCCGGGGTGTACACCATTTCGGTACGAGAAACGGCAACGTTGTAAAAGTATGTATCGCACGACTGTTCGATTGCTCCGTAGAGATCCAGGGCGTCATGCTCGCCGCCCTGCCATCCCACCCAGCAGGCCATTGGAAGGCCCTGGCTCAGGTTGGCTTCATTTGGCACCCTGATGGCGCCGCGACAGACATGGGTGTCAGACGTTTGCACGGTGCCGTGATGCAGGGCCGAGGCGGCCAGGAAGATCTTGAAGGTCGAGCCCGGCGGGTAGAGTTCGTTCACGGCCCGGTTCAGGAACGCCTTGCCCTTTTCCGGCGCCATGTACTCCGACCACTTGCGCTCTGAAATACCGGTGACGAACAACTGGTTGTCATAGTAGGGGTAGCTGACCATCGCCAGCACCTCACCGGTACGGGGGTCGTAGGCCACCGCCGACCCCGAGTTCGGCACCGTCCAGGCTTCCTTGTTCTCCGCGGCCCGCTCCCGGTTGACCTCCTCTTTCCCGGCGGCGGCCCGCTCGATCCCCTTGCGCAAGGCGTTGCCGACCGCGTTCTGAAGTTCGAGATCGATCGTCAGCCGGACGCTCTGACCCTCCTGAGCCGGGATCTCGCTGCTCGGCACCGTCCGCATCACCACGCCGTTGGCGTCGACCTCGATCGAGCGAGTGCCCTTCACGCCCCGGAGCTGGGACTCGAGGGCCTGCTCCAAACCCTCCATGCCGATCCGGTCGTTCTGGTCGTAGATGCGTTCGTTGTTGACATCGCGGTTCCGCAAATCATCCAGGGAGGCGCCGTCGATGGTCCGCACGTAGCCCAGCACGTGGGACATGACCTCGCCGGCCGGGTATTCACGGGCCAGCGCCGTGTCGTCGACGTAGACGCCCGGCATGTACATGCTGTTGGCTTCGAGCTTGAGCGCGACCTCGCGCGGGACATCGGTCTTGACCGCGATCGGCAAGCGTTTGTCCCAGATGTTCTCGACCAGGAAGTCGATCTCGTTCATCACCACCACGCCCGGCAACTCGGCCGAAGCGGCCCGGAACCGGGCGGCGTCATCGAGCGAGACGTTGGCGACCTGGACAAGCTTGTTGGGCCACTCCCGGAGCCAGCGCTGGACCTCCCGGTCGATCAGGGCCTGGTCCCTATACCCCATCATGTCGACGACGCGCTGGAGTACCGTGTCCCGCGAACCCCTCGGCACGCCCTTGGGGCGAATGGCAACCACGTCTTCGAGTTGCAGGGCCGAGATCAGCATGTCCAGCACGCGGCGCTGCTCAACCGCGTCCAGCGGCAGGTCCCCCTTCACGACACGGACTTCCCACGCCCGCCGGTTGCGGGCCAGCGGCCGCCCCTGGCGGTCGAGGATCATGCCGCGGGGGGCGGGCAGCAGTTCGGACCGGATCACGTTGTCCGCCGCCTGGGTCTTGTATTCCTCACCCCGCACCAGCTGGAGCACGCCCAGGCGGGCGGCCAGTCCGCTGAAGACCGCGACCACCCCCGCCTTGGCGATGAACATCCTCCGGGAAAGGAATATCTCCCCGGAACCGTGGGATGCCGATCCCCGGCGGCGCTTGCGGCTGCCGGGCGGGTCGTAGATCATGCGTTTTCGTCGAGCCATGGAAACAACACCTCATCGCTACCGGCCAACCACCCGGAGAACGAGATAGATCAAGGGAATCAGCAGGGCATGCACAAGCGCCTGCAGCGGAATGAACCACCCAACCGGCGATTCGCCACGGAGCCCGGCCAGCGCGGCGCCGTGAACCGCGGTCGCCACCGCCACCAGCACGATCGGGATCAGGACATTGGCGTGGAGCACCCGTTGCCGGGCCAGGCCCGCCAGCAGGACCACGATCGCCAGCGACAGGGCATTGGTCCCGAACGGATCAAGCGCCAGCACGTCCAGCAGAATCCCGGCCAGGAAAACCCAGACGAGCGATTCGCGGACACTGTGGGAGGCCGACCACAGGAACAGGAACACGAGGACGAAATCGGGATAGACCGGAAATGGATTGACGCGGGCCAGGATCGTTGCCTGGATCAGCGCCGCGGAGACGAGCAGCAGCCCAAAGAGAATGCGCGACATGGAATGGGAGGGTGTGCTCCATCTCGACGAGCCAATGCGCGTCATCCCGACCGTCACTGGCACATACGCATGGGCCGGTCGAGGGGATTCGTGCGTGCCGGATACGGTCGTTCCCGGAACCTGACCGGATCGCGAGCCCTCTGGAAACGGGTCGTTTCATGCCTCACGGCCACGTGGCCAATGCATCGAGTGTACCATGCTTGCACGGACATTCCTGTCACCAGAAACCCTCGCCGCGCCTATGATAGACCGCCGAGAAGATCGGGGCGGACAACAGGATCGACCAGGATCTGAGCCGCGAAGGCAGCGGTCACGGGTCGATCCAGGTCCGCCCGTACCACAGTTGAAAGGATTCACATGCCTGCGCTATCGTCACCGATCGTCTCGGCCGACTGGCTCACGGCGCGGCTCGGCGATCCCGATCTCCTGGTCGCCGATGTCCGCGCCCCCGACGCCTACCGGGCCGGCCATATTCCCGGCGCGATCCACGCCGATTTCTCCGTGCTCCGGCTCTCCTCCTCGGCGCCGGAGGCGATCGCGGCCTGGACCGATCGGCTCCAGACGGTGGTCGATGCCCTGGGGTTCGGACCCGAGCGGACGGTCGTCCTCTACGAGGACATCAGCGGCACGATGGCGGCCTACGGGGTCTGGCTGCTGGACGCCGCCGGTTTGGGGAACGGGGCGATGCTCGACGGCGGCCTCAACCGCTGGCGAACGTCCAGGCACCCGCTCGCCACCGGCAACGTACCGCCGCGGCCGACATCGGGCGCGGTCACGCCAGAAACCTCTGTCATCGCCACCGCCGAGGGGATCCTGGATTCACTGAACGGTTCGGGCGAGGCCGTCAACCTCGTCGATAGCCGGGCGGCCCATGAGTTCGCCATGGGCGCGATTCCGGGCGCGGTCAACGTTGAGTGGTCGCGGCATCTCGATGCCAGCGGCGCCTTCAAGCCGATCGACGACCTGCGGGCGATCTACGCGGAAACCGGCCTAAGCACGTCGGAGCCCGTGGCCAGTTATTGCGCCGCCGGTATCCGAGCCGCCAACACGTACGTCGTGCTCAAGGCGCTGGGGTACGACGCGGCCCGCAACTACGCGCCCTCCTGGGGAGAATGGGGAACGCGCCCGGATACGCCGGTCGAACGCCACCGTTAAGCCGGTGGATGACCCGGCCACGCGATCTGCCGTATTCTTCGGATGTCCCGGTCCGGCCATGCCTCCGGGCCCGGACCGCCCCCGTGTCGTCCGGGCCCGGAGATCGCCGCGGACCCGTGTTCCCGTGCCGAGGAGACATCGACCGTGCCTCACCAACCATTGCCCGCCATCCAGCCGCGCCGGGTCGTCGTGACCGGAATCGGGGCGATCAGCTCGCTGGCGTCCACGGCGCCTGAAACCTGGCGGCGAATCGTGGCCGGCGAGACCGGCATCCGGCGGGCACCCGACCTCGATCCCGCCCAGCATCCCTGCGTGCTGCGCGGCGATGTCGATCGCGATGCGCTGCCCCAGCGCTTCCTCCTGGGCAAGGCGGCGCGGAACACGTCGCTCTTTTCCCGGATGGCGGTCGAAGCGGCCGGCGAGGCCCTGCTGGACGCCGGCCTGCTCGACGACCGCCTGGCGCCGGCGATCGACTTGACCGCGGCGGGCGCGGCGTTCGGCAGTTGTGTCGGCGGCACCTACGACGACTTGCTGCCGGCCCACGAAACGCTCCTTAACCGGGGAACCTCGCGCGTGCCCCCGCATCTGCACGTCATGTTTCCGCACAACCTGGCCGCCTACACCGTCCAGCACCGGTTCGGCATGGGCGGACCAAGCTCCACCGTCGTCACCGCCTGCGCGACCGGGGCCCAGGCAATCGGCGATGGCTTCCACGCCATTAAGTACGGGCACGCGCCCCTGATGATCGCCGGGGCCACTGAATCGACCTCGCACCCGCTCTTCCAGGCCGGGTTCGCCGCGATGCGGGCGCTCGTGACCGACTCCAACGACAACCCGGACGGCGCGAGCCGCCCGTTCGACGCCAGCCGGGCCGGGTTCGTGCTCGGCGAAGGGGCCGGCATGCTCGTGCTCGAGGAGCTCGACCACGCCCAGGCGCGCGGCGCCCGGATCCTGGCCGAAATCGCCGGGTTCGCCACCTCGAACGATGCCTACCACCCGATCGCCCCGCAACCGGAAGGCGAGGGCGCAGCCAGGGCGATTCGGGCCGCGCTGGCCGATGCCGGGATCGGGCCGGACGAGGTCGATCACGTCAATGCCCACGCGGCCTCCACCCCGGCCGGCGACGTGGCCGAAGCAAAGGCGATCCACCTCGCCTTCGGCAAGCGGGCCACGGAAATTCCCGTCACGTCGGTCAAGGGCGCGATCGGGCACTGCATGGCGGCGGCCGGGGCCCTCGAAACGATCGTCGCGATCCACACGCTGATCGAAGGCCGGATCCCGCCGACACGCAATTACCGCACGCCGGACCCGGACGTGAACCTGAACATCGTGGGCGGTGAGGCGCGGGCGGTAGACATGTCGATCATGACCAAGCATTCGTTCGGGCTCGGCGGGCAGAACGCCTGCCTCGTCCTTCGGAAATACGAGGGAGCGTGAGCGTCCAGGCGGAAGTCGCCGATCCGCCGCCGTCGACGCCGGTCGTGATGCTGGCCGCCCGCTTCCTGCTTGAGTTGTTCGGCCTGGTGGGTTTCGGTGTCTGGGGATGGTCGGTCGGCGGTGGCGAACTGTTGGGGGGCGTGGTCGCGGCACTGTTCGTCGTTGCCGCCGCCACGGTCTGGGGCGTCGTCCGGGTCCGGCACGACCCGCCCGGCAAGACCGACCACCCGGTGATCGTCCCCGGCCCGGTGCGATTCGCGATCGAGATCGCCTTCTTCGGAGTTGCGGCGGCGGGTCTCTGGCTCGGCGGCTCGCGGGCGGCCTCGGAAACGCTGATGACCTGCGTGGTTGTGCTGTACGTCGTGACGTGGGACCGCCAACGCTGGTTGCTGCGGCAGTAGGGCGATCGCTGACCACATGGACCAAAGTACGCCAACGGCCGCATTTGTATTCGTATTTCTCCAAAAGAGCCCGTCATTCCGAGCTTGCGAGGAATCCCTGTGCGAAGCACTCGACGGCGCAGCCGGCGCTTGAACCGCGGGCGGGTGAGCGGTGAGATTGCAGCAACCCTTCGCCAACCGGAGCCGCGTCATCGCATCCCCGGTGCCATATCGAGGCATGGTTGCCATCGAATCCAGTGATCCGACTCCGTCGCATGCGCTTCGCGCAGGGATAGCGCTCCGCTGCGCGTCGCTGCCTCGCAAGCTCGGAATGACGAGGTGTTTGCGACGAAGCTATCAGGACTACCTTATGAGGAGAACCACGGCATGAAACCACTGAAAGGGCGGGTTGCCCTGGTGACCGGCGCGTCGCGGTCGATCGGGATTGGCGCGGCGATTTGCCGCCGGCTCGCCGACGATGGCGCGGACATCGCGTTTACGCATTTCCTTTCCTACGACACCGAGATGTACGGATCGCCGGAAGACGGTCCGGACCAACTCAAGCGGGAACTCGAGGACAGGGGCGCGCGGGTGTTCGCGCTCGATGTCGATCTCTCCCAGCCCGACATCGCCAGCGGGCTCTTCGACCGACTTACCGAATCGCTCGGTGCGGTCGACATCCTCGTCAACAACGCAGCCTACTCCACCCACGACGCCTGGGACACCCTGACCGAAGCCTCACTCGACCGGCACCTCGCCGTGAACTCGCGCGCCACGGCGATGCTCACGGTCGAGTTCGCCCGCCGGTTCGGCAAGGACGAGGGAGGGCGTGTGGTCAACTTCAGTTCCGGCCAGCACCTTGGCCCGATGCCGAATGAACTCGCCTACGCCGCGTCGAAAGGGGCGATCATCGCCTTCAGCAGGAGCATCGCACCCGACCTGGCGCGGCGCGGGATCACGATCAACGTCGTCAACCCCGGCCCAACCGACACCGGCTGGATGGACGACGATCTCAAGGCCGCGTTGCTCGACATGAATCCGCTCGGCCGGATCGGGCAACCCGAGGACGCCGCCCGGCTGGTGGCGTGGCTGGTGAGCGACGAGGCGGGCTGGATCACCGGCCAGGTGATCGATTCCGAAGGCGCATTTTCGCGGTAAACTTCGCCGTTGCGGAACCGCGCGGCGCCACGGGCGGTTCCCGTTCACGACAATCGATGTCACGAGGTAGCCATGAGCCTGCGCGAACTACTCGGTCCCAACGTTGCGTTCGTCTTTCCCGGCCAGGGCAGCCAGGCCGTCGGCATGGGCCGGGAGTTGTACGAGCGGTCCCCCGCCGCCCGCGCCACGATCGACGAGGCGGACACGGTGCTCGGCGCGAACCTCTCGGCGCTTGCCTTCGAGGGACCGGTCGAGGACCTGAACGACACGTTCAACGCCCAACCGGCGATCCTGGCCGTCAGTATCGCCGCCCTCCGCGCCCTGGAAGAACGTGCCGGCGAGAACGGCAAGCCGGTGACGCCGATCGTCACCGCCGGGCATTCGCTTGGGCAGTTCACGGCGCTGGTCGCGGCCGGATCGCTCCCGTTCGCCGATACCCTTTCACTGGTGCGGGAGCGCGGCCGCCTGATGGCCGAAGTGGGCACGGCGCGACCCGGCGGCATGGCGGCGGTGCTCGGTCTGGACGAAACGGCCCTGACCGGGATCTGCGACGAGGCGTCGGCCGAGGGCATCATCAACGTCGCCAACGCCAACTGTCCGGGCCAGATCGTGATCTCGGGAGAGGTGCGCGCGCTCGAACGGGCGATGGACCTGGCCAAGGCCGCCGGGGCCAAACGCGTCGCCCGCCTCCCGGTCTCGATCGCCTCCCACTCGCCGCTGATGGAGGACGTTTCCCGAAAGCTGAAGCTGCTGACCGATTCCCTGCCCATCCAGGACCCCGCGTTCCCGATCGTCGGCAACGTCTCGGCGAGGCCGATCGCGACGGCGGACGAGATTCGCGCGGAGCTGAAGCACCACGTCGAGCGGCCCGTGAACTGGAGCGGCTCGGTGGAGTCGATGGTAGCGCTCGGGGCCGACACGTTCGTGGAACTCGGTCCGGGAACCGTGCTGGCCGGGTTGATCAAGCGGATCGACCGCTCGGTCAGGATTGTCGGCATGGCGGAGCTGGGCCTCTGACGCCGGGCGCCGGGTGAATCCATTCGCACGCATCCCCCAATGCCGGTACCATTACGCCGCATTGGGAACGGCTCCTCACGTTCACGAACCGGCATGACGAACAGGTCCGGTTTCCGCACGCATTGAGCGTTCAACCCTCCCCAAGCTGAAACGAACGTCGGGGAGAGGTCCAGCACGCGGGCTGGCGCACGAAAGGACGCAACTGGTGACTCGGGTGGTTGTGACAGGAATGGGCGCGGTGACGCCGCTCGGTATCGGCGTCGATGCCTTTTGGTCGGGGCTGACCGCAGGCCGCTCCGGCATCCGCACGATCCAGCACTTCGACGCCTCCGGGCTCGATGTCCAGATCGCGGGCGAAGTGCCCGACTTCGTCGCCCGGGAGTTCATCGATTTCAAGGCCGCCCGCCGGATGGACCGCTTCGCCCAATTCGGGGTCGCCGCCGCCCGCCAGGCGATCGCCGATGCCGGCCTCGAAATCAGCGATGAGAACCGCGAACGCATCGGCGTCATGGTCAACACCGGCGGCGGCGGCATCGGCACGATCGAAACCGAGGTCACGAACATGAACCGGAACGGGGCGAACCGGGTGAGCCCGTTCCTGATCCCGCTCTTCGCCCCGAACATGGCCAGTTGCCAGATCGCGATCACCTTCGATATCCACGGTCCGACTGTCACCTCGGTCGCGGCCTGCGCGGCGGGGGTCCAGGCGTTCGTCGACGCGATGCACATGATCCAGCGGGGCGACGCCGATGTCGTCATCACCGGCGGCACCGAGGCGGGGATCACCCCGGTCGCGATCGCCGGGCTGGCGAACATGGGCGCCCTCTCGACCCGCAACGACGATCCGGCGGGCGCCAGCCGGCCCTTCGATGGGGGGCGGGACGGGTTCGTTTTTTCCGAAGGCTCGGCCGTCTTCGTCCTCGAATCGGAAGAGCACGCCGCCCGGCGCGGCGCGAGCGTCCTCTGCGAGGTAGCGGGCGGCGCATACACGTCAGACGCCTTCCACATCACGGCGCCCGACCCGAGCGGCCGGGGTCAGTCGGCCGCGATCCGGGGCGCCCTGAAACGCGCCGCAATCGGTCCGGAGGATGTCGACTACGTGGCCGCCCACGCCACGGCGACGCCGCTGGGCGATGTTGGCGAAACCAACACCCTCAAGTCCGTCTTCGGCGACCATGCCAGGGACCTCGCGATCTCCGCCAACAAGTCGATGCTCGGGCACCTGCTGGGCGCGGCGGGAGCCGTCTCCGGCCTGGCCTGCATCCTCGCGATCCGGGACGGTATCATCCCCCCTACGATCAACCTGACCGATCCCGACCCGAAGTGCGATCTCGATTACACGCCAAACGTCGCCCGCGAACGCAGGGTTGACGTGGCGATCGCCAACGGTTTCGGTTTCGGCGGGCAAAACGCCTCGGCGGTCTTCCGCCGGATTTGATCCTGATCCTGTTCTCCGCAATGATTGCGCATACGCCAGTGCCGTTGGACGGTTGCCGGTATGCAGATGGTTCACTCCCGGATACTATCTCTTCTGAGACGGGACCCGGCTGAAATCACGGTGCCTTCCGGCCCGGCAAGAGACGGGCGGATCCCACGCTTCGCTCTGGACAGGCTCCCGAATCGACCAGATCCGCCAAGGGAACCACCGATTGCGGTCGATTCTGGTCCGGCCCTACACGACACGGTAGTGCAACGCGAATGATCGACATTGAACGGAAAGTGCCTGGGATGACCGAAACTGCGAGTTCCCTGACGGGTCAGGTCGCGATCGTGACCGGTGGCGCGCGCGGCATTGGGCTGGCGGTGGCGACACGGCTGGCCGCCGATGGCGCGGCGGTGGCGATCGCCGACATCGACGAGGACGCGGCCACCCGGGCCGCCCAAAGCCTCGGCGAACGGTCGATGGGACTGCGCCTGGACGTGACGGATGAGGACCAGTGGGCGGCAGGGGTGGAATCGGTCGGCTCCAGCCTGGGGCCGGTGTCGATCCTGGTCAACAACGCCGGCATCGCGGGGCGGGCGGCGCCGACCTGGGAACTTTCCGTCGCGGAATGGCGGCAGGTGATCGACATCGACCTGGGCGGGGTCTTCGTCGGGTGCCGGGCCG
>JACCYX010000444.1 GCA_013696265.1 Chloroflexia bacterium | reverse complement strand
CGCTTCCCCCGTGTCTTCGTCGTATGGGCCCGCCAGCGAAACGGTGTCCCCCACGTCCACGCGCAGTTCCCGCGCCGCCGATCGCAGGAGCGTGATTTCCCCGCTGGATTCCGGCAGCCGGCCAGCGGCAAGCACGAGCCCGTCGCGTAACCCGCCAGGATCGGGAACGTCAACGGCAACGATGGACGTGACTCGACTACCCGCCTGGGCCTCGATCCAGAGCGGCGATCCCACCAGCACATCGGTCACGCCGTCCGTTGCTTCGATGGCGGCGATCGTTTCCCCGGTGAACGACTCGCTGTTCGCCTCCAACACGAAGTCGATCGCGCGATACTCCGTTCCTACGGAATTGCGGAATCCCGCTTCGATCACCTCGCCGAAGAGCATCGTCATGGTCGTGAAGCCGACCCCGATCAGGAGCGCGAGACCAACGCCGATCAGCCGCGCCCGCCGCGCCAGCAGTTGCCGGAATGTGGCCGTGGTCATTTCGATTCGCCTCCGGTCTCGCTGAGGACGCTGATCACGCGCTCGGTGGTGGGGTCGTCGATCGAGTGCACGATCTCGCCGTCGGCCAGGATGATCGCCCGGTCCGCCCAGGCGGCGGCGATCGGGTCGTGCGTGACCATCACCACCGTCTGCCCGTACTCCCGCACCGACCGCTGGAGGAAGACCAGCACCTGGCGGCTGCTCCGCGAATCGAGGTTGCCGGTCGGCTCGTCGGCGAAGACCACGTCGGGACGAGGCATCAGCGCCCGCGCGATCGCCACCCGCTGCTGCTGGCCACCGGAAAGCTCGCTGGGCCGGTGGTCGAGCCGGTCCGCCAGGCCGAGGGTATCGGCCAGCAGGTCGAACCACTGGCGGTCCGGCTTCCGCCCGGACAGGTCCATCGGCAGCAGGATGTTCTGGCGGGCGGTGAAGGCCGGGAGGAGGTTCAGCGACTGGAACACGAAGCCAACCCGGTCGCGGCGGAGCCTGGTCCGCCCGTCGTCGTCAAGGGCCGAAATGAGGGTATCCCCAATGCAGACCTCGCCCTGGGTGACGGAATCGAGCCCCGCGAGACAGTGCATCAGGGTCGATTTGCCGGAACCGGACGGTCCCATGATCGCCGTGAACCGGCCCGCCGCGATCTCGACCGTCACGTTGCGCAGGGCACGCACGGCGGTCTCGCCGGTGCCATAGACCTTCACCAAGCCGGCGCCCCGCACGGCCAGCCGGTCCGGAGGCATGCCCTGGGGTGGTCCTGACTCCGTTCGCGGTTCCGTCATCGTCATGGGGCTCTCCTCGCCGATCGGTGCGCGTGGCGGATGGTCGAGCGGAATATCCCTTCTCGAACGTCCCATCTCACCGGTACGCCCTCGACGATAGCGAATGGGTCTTGCGCTTCCCTTGCGGAGATGTGGAGATTCGATTGCGGCCGCGGGATATTTGTCATTCCGAGGAACGAGGAATCTTTTGGTTCCGGACCGTCGGTTCAAAGATTCCTCGTTCCTCGGAATGACAAGAATGCGGCGGCGAAGAGACGTTTCGACTGCGCTCGACATGACGTAGACGCATACTCGACTTGACGTTGGGGGAGTGTTCGGAGGGATGTAAGATGGAACGATGGCAATCGAGAACCTTGCCGGTCCCTTCGCGTGGCCGGTTGACCTGATTCACCCGTCGAAGATCACCGTTCCCCCGGCCCGCGGCGTGGCCCGGCCGCACCTCGTCGCCCGGATCGAGCGGGCCGCATGGGGCAAGCTCACCGTGCTCGCGGCGCCCGCCGGGTGGGGAAAAACGAGCCTGCTTGCCGAGTGGGCCGTCGGCTCGTCGATGAACGTGGCGTGGGTATCGCTGGACCAGGGCGACAACACACCCACCCGCTTTCCGCGCGCGCTGATCGCGGCCCTCGACCACATCCATCCGCTCCAGCTGGATGACGTGTCGACCATGCTCCGGTGGCCCACCCCGGCGATCCTGGATGAGATCGACGCGGTGCTGGTGGCCCGGCTTGAGCATTTCCCCGAATCGACCGCGATCGTCTTCGACGACGTCCAGGTGCTGACCGATCCAGACATCCTGCGTTTCTTTAGCCGTGTTCTGGAGCACTTGCCGCCATCGATCCACCTGGTGGCCGCGGGTCGTGGCGAACTCCGGATCCCGCTGGCCCGGCTGCGCTCGGCCGGCGCCGTCACGGTGCTCCGCGCGGCCGACCTCGCCTTCACCGTTCCCGAGGCGACGAGCATGCTTGGCGACTTGGCGGGCGCGCCCCTCGATCCCGACGATGTGGCCATGCTCGTGGAACGAACGGAAGGCTGGATCGCTGGCTTGCGGCTCGCCGGCGTGTCGCTCGCCAACCAGCGTGATTCCCGCGCCGCGATCGAGCGGCTGCACGGAACGCAGCGCGACATCGCCGACTACTTCTGTGAAGAAGTGCTGAGCTGGCTCGATCCGGCCCTGCGCCTGCTCCTGGTGGAAACATCGATCCTGCCGACGTTCTCCGAGTTGCTGTGCGCCGCCGTCACCGGTTGTGCGAACGCCCATGAACTGCTCACCCAAACGACGGGCGCCGATCTCTTCGTCTTTCCGCTCGATGACGAACGCGCCTGGTATCGCTACCACGGCTTGTTCCGGGACCTGCTGCTAGCCGATTTCGCCCGGCTGCCGGACGCCAGGCGGGCGGGGCTGCACACGCGGGCATCCGAATGGTACGAACGGCACGGCCTGATCCGCGAGGCGGTGGAGCACGCGCTGTCGGCGCACGACCTGGCGCGGGCCGCCGCGCTGATCGACACCCACGCCGACACCCTGATGTTCGCCTGCGGGGAAACCAACCTGCTGGCCGGTTGGATCGATCGCTTCCCGGACGACCTGCTCGTGGCGCGCCCCACCCTCCTGCGCGTCCATGCCTGGGCCCTGACCACGGTGGGCCGGATCGACCACGCCGAACGCCTGATGCTCCGGGTCCGCGACCTCTTCGCATCCGCCCCAGCCGCCTCGGCCCAGGAACGCGACGCGCAACTGGCCGCTGTGCGCGCCCGGATCGCCGCCTACCGGGGCGATCACGAAGCGACGGTCCAGCACGGCCGGGAGGCGCTTGGCCTGCTCGATCCTCTGCGTCACGGAAAAATCCACGGCGACGTGGTGCTCAGCATCGGCTTTGCCGAGCGCGCCCTGGGGAATACCGAAACCGCCGCTACCGCCTTCGGCGACGCGGCCCGGCTCGGACGCCTGCACGGCAACGTCCAGGCCGCGCGCTGGGGGGTGCGCTACCTGGCGTTGACCAGGATGTCGCAGGGCCGGCTCAACGAAGCCGAGGCGATCGTCGACGAAGACCTCGATCGCGTCCGGGAGGAATTGGCCGATCCCGGCAGCATGCTGCCGGCCCTGCTCATGAGCAAGGCGGAAATCCTGGTCGAGCGCAACGACCTCGCCGCGGCCCGCCCGCTCCTCGAACGGGCAATGTCCATCGTCCAGATTGTGGGCGACGCCAAGATCCTGCACAACGCCTACATCGCGATGGGAACGCTGCTCCTGGCCGAGGGCCGGCCCGCGGAAGCGCGGGAGAAAATGCGCCGCGCCGAGGAAATCTTCCCCTCCGCGATCCGCGGCGCGCGGGTCGCCTGGATGGCCCTGATCCAGGGCAACGCGGTGGAGGCGCGACGCTGGGCCGAGTCGAGCGGTTTCAGTACGGATGACGCCGCCGAGCCGGCGCGGGGCGAATACGAACAGGTCATCTTCGCCCGCATATGCGCGATGACGGATCCTTCCCCAGCGACATTCGGGCTGGCCGACCGCCTGATCGAGGACGCCGAGCGTGGCGGGCGTTTCGGCCGGGCCATCGAGTTACTCACGATCGCGGCGATCGCCGCGCATCGGAACGGCAATCCCGATCTGGCGCGGCACTCGCTGGGACGGGCCCTGGCCTACGCCCGCCACGAGGGCTTCGTTCGCGTGTTCCTCAACGAAGGGCGCGAGATGCAAGGGCTGTTGCGCGACCTCGCCCGCGACCGTGCCGCCCTCGACGACCCCACCCGGCACTACGTTATGGACCTGCTCAACCGGTTTCCAACCGATTCGGCCCCAGGACAAACGGCCTCGCCGCTGGCTGAGCCGCTCACCGCCCGCCAGGTCGAAATCCTGCGGCTCCTTGCTGACGGCCGCTCGAACCGCGAGATCGCGGGCCGCCTCTACATCGCCGAAGGCACGGTGAAGGCCCACCTGCACCAGCTCTTCGGCAAGCTGATGGCCCGCAACCGTACCGAAGCGGTCGCCAACGCCCGCGAGCTGCGTCTGCTGGGATAGCCGGCAACCTTCCCCACTCCATCACAGTTCTTCGCACATTGATTTATGTCCCACCGTCATGTACGGCCGCGGCAGCGAAGCGATGCTTGTCTCCGCCCGTGTAGGGTGTCAACTGTGCCGCATCGCGCCACTAAACCTCAACTAAACCGGGAATCCATCGTTCGGAAGATGTGGCGATCCCGCCACGCGCCTAATCTGGGTACATGACCGATTCGAGACATCTCCCCGATGTCCCCGCCCAGAAAGGCAAGCTCATGACCCCCTATTCCGCGACCGATCTCCTTCGAGCCATGCGCCAAACCCACGGCCTTCCCCAGGACGTTTCCGCACCCGCGGAATCGCCATCGCGGGCCTGGCGGTGGATCGCCATCATCTTCCGCCGCGCCTGACGACACCTACCCGGAAAGGACCATTCCATGCTTCCACTCACTCCACCCTACGCCATTACCGATCTCGCGCGGGAGCACCTCGAGGGCCGCCCGCCCGACGGCCGGCCTCGACGCCATCGCGATCCTGACGCCGTGTTCGACGAATCGACGGCGCTTCAACCTGACCCGATCTCTATGGGAATCCGTAACATTGTCACGAACGGACCAATCGGGAGGCTGTGGCGGTGGAACGAACGCCGGCTCGAAGCCCGCGAAGACCGCGGCCACACCTCACGAGTCGATGACGCCGTAAGCACGTTCTCTCGTCCCGCACCGGTGGGCGTTGCCAGGAACATTGACGACGACCGCCCGGAGCGAAAGGTCGCCGCTTGAGAAGTTCGCCATTCGCGCATGGCGCCGCTAGAACGTCGTTTTCAGGGCCTGGGTTTGGCCGGTTTCGGCGGCGCAATAGGCTGACTCGATGATCTCGATCACGTGCCGCGCGTGTTCGGCCGTGACCGGCGACGGGCGACCCTCGCGAATCCAGGCCACGAGATTCATGATGTCGTTGAAGACATGCTGTTCCATGATGCCGCGGTGGGATTCGGTCACGTATTCGAGCGTCCACTGCGGCCCGTCCCCGGCCGGCGCCTGGTCGGCGAGCGCTTTTTCCGGGTAGTCGAGCGGCTCGCCGTTGAGCGTGTAGCCCTCGATCTTGCCGCTGGTGCCGAAATAGGTGCCCGCGAATCCCCGCGTCAGGCTGCCGGCGGCGGTGCCGTAGGCGAGCGCGAACAGCCCGCCGTTGAACCCGATCAGGATGCCGGTGTTGTCGTCGGCCTCAGTCGGGATCGCCTGACCGTTGAACTCACGTTCCCGGATCG
>JACCYX010000439.1 GCA_013696265.1 Chloroflexia bacterium | reverse complement strand
GCCGTGAAGGACACCTTCGTCGCCCCGTTCCGGCCCGCGTATGCCCTCCCCTACACGCTTGGGGTGATGGTGACTCTGCGATCAAATTGCATCAGTCGCCGGGATAGGCCCGCATGTCCTCCCAGTTCTGGCCGGTTCTCATTTCCACGACGGTCGGCACATCGAGCTGGAACGCCGTCTCCATCGTCTCCTTCACCAGTGCCGACGTGTCCGGGAGCGCGGTCTCTGAAACCTCCAGCACCAGTTCGTCATGGACCTGGAGGATCATCGTGGTCGGCAATGACCGCTCGGCCAGGCGGTCTTCGAGGTTGAGCATCGCCTGCTTGATGATGTCCGCCTGAGTGCCCTGGATCGGCATGTTCATCGCCATCCGCTGGGCGCCTTGGCGGCGCGCGCCATTCGACGATGACAGTTCTGGCAGGTATCGCCGGCGGCCGCGAATGGTGCTGACATATCCGTCCCGGATTCCGTCCTCGATGATCTTGTCGAAGAAGGTCTTGACCTTCGGCAACCGTTCCCAATAGGCGGTGATGAAGGCCTGGGCGTCGGCGCGGGGCATCCCCGTGTCTCGCGACAATCCGTACGCCTGCATGCCGTAGAGGATGCCGAAGTTCACCGTCTTGGCGATCCGGCGCTGGTCGCTGGTTACATCGTCCAGTTCGACGCCGCTGACCAGGGCGGCGGTGGCGCGATGGATGTCTTCGCCGCTGGTGAAGGCGTCGATCAGGAAGGGTTCGCCCGACATGTGGGCGAGAATCCGCAGTTCCATTTGCGAATAATCGGCAGCCAGCAGAATCGCGTCCCCGTAGAGACCATGATCCGGGCGATGATCGGCCACGAAGGAGCGGCGCACCCGCCGCCCGATGTCGGTCCGGATCGGGATGTTCTGGAGATTTGGATTGACGGAGGAAAGGCGGCCGGTGGCGGCGATCGTCTGGTTGAACGACGTATGCACCCGGCCGGTTTCCGGGTTGACCTGGAGCGGCAGGGCATCGACATAGGTGGATTTCAGTTTCGAAAGTGTCCGGTACTCAAGGATGAGCGGCACGAGCGGATGCTCGTCGCGAAGACCTTCGAGCACGTCGGAGTCGACCGAGTAACCAGTCTTGGTGCGGCGTCCGGATTGAAGGCCGAGCGTCTCGAAGAGCAAGGTTGCGAGTTGCTTGTTCGAGCCAAGGTTGAGCGGCGCCCCGGCGATCTCATCGACTTCCTGCTTGATGGCCGCGATGCGGAGGCCGAGTTCCTCAGAGAACTCGCCGAGTTCTTCCGCGTCGATCGCGACCCCGGCCTGTTCCATGCGAATCAGGACCGCAATGAGCGGGAACTCGATCGACTGGAGCAAGTCCAACTGGTCGCGCTCGACGATCTGCGTCTTCAGCGGCGCCACCAGCCGAAAGGTCGATTCCACATCGCCGCAGGCGTACGGCGCGGCCAGGTCGATCGCCACCGTGTCCATCGTTGCCTGGTTCTTGCCGGTCCCGATCAGTTCGCTGATCTCGGTCATCTCGATCCCGAGCCGGGTGAACGCCAGATCCTTGAGGCGGATGGACGAGTCGCCCAGCACGTAGGCGGCGATCATCGTGTCGAAGGTGATCTGCCGGGCGGCGTAGCCATGTCGCGTCAGCACGTGGAAATCGTACTTGCCGTGATGGGTGTAGACCGCGACGGCGGGGTCGGCGATGACGGGATCGAGCCGCTCCCGAACCAGCCCAACGTCGAGTTGGGCGCCTTCGTTGTGGCCGACCGGCACGTAGAACGACTCGTATTCCCCAACGGCGATCGCGATCCCGACCAGGCTGGCCCGGAGGGGATCGGTGGCCGTCGTCTCGACGTCGACCGCGACGGTTTTGGTCACCTGGATGCGTTTGACCAGGTGATCCAGCTTCTCCCCCGTGTCCACAATGGTCTGGATCGATGGCTGCGCCGGTTCGACGTTCATCGGAGCGGTGACGGGTTTACCGGAATCGATCGGGTCCGGCAACCTGGCGAGGAACGACCGAAACTCGAGTTCGCGGAAGAGTTCAGCAACCTCCTCGCGGTCGTAGCGGCCGACCCGCGCCTCCTCCAGATCGAGGTCGATTTCGAGGTCCCGGACGATCGTGGCCAGGTGCTTGCTCCGGGGCGCATCATCGCTGTGTTCGAGCAGGGCATTGCGGGCCCGCGTCGGCGTCACCTCGTCGCGGTGTTCGAGGATGTTTTCGAGGGAACCGTACGTTGCGATCAGGCTCTTGGCGGTCCTGTCCCCGATGCCGGGGACGCCGGGAATGTTGTCCGAGGTGTCGCCGACCAGCGCCTTGTAATCGGGCACGAACTCCGGTCCGAAACCGTAGCGTTCGAAGACGGCGGCATTGTCGAACTCGCGGACATCGCCGAACCGGCGCGCCCCTGGCAACACCACCAGCACATCATCGTCAACCAGTTGGAGGAGATCGGAATCCCCGGTCACAACCACGACCCGATAGCCGTCAGCAGCCAGCGTGCGCGAGAGGCTGCCGATCACGTCATCGGCTTCGTACCGTTCGACCTGCTTAACGGGGATGCCCAGGGTCGCGATCAGTTGCTGGACCCGGCCGATCTGTTCGCGGAGGTCGACCGGCATGTCGGTCCTTGTGCCTTTGTACTCCTCGAAAATCTCGTGGCGGAAGGTCTTGCCGCTCTCCAGCGCAATCACCACGTAGTCGGGCTTCCGCGCGTTGAGCACGTCCAGCAACATCGACGTGAACCCGTAGACGGCGTTGGTCTGCTCACCGGTGGTTGTCGACATCGTGGCCGGCAACGCGAAATAGGCGCGAAAAATGAGCCCATAGCCATCGACCAGGACGATGGTTTCCTTGCCTGATGTTCCCGCCTTGGCCAAGACATGCTCCCCTTGTGGATCGTGGCGACAGATTGCTCCCCCAAGTATATGGCGCGCGGTTCCGGTCAGGACGGGGGATGAGTTGGCTATACTTCGATCGTTCGCCAGGAGATGTGCGATCCACGACCCGCCTCCAACCGCTGATCTTTCACGATGCCTACCGATCCAGGGAGATGTCCTGCCTCATGGACTCAGACCACATTCGTCATCTGGTCCAGACGACGACGGACAATGTCGAGCGCGTCATGATCGGCAAACGCCGCGAAGTCGAACTCGTGCTGGTGGCCCTGCTCTGTCGCGGCCATGTCCTCATCGAGGATGTGCCCGGTGTGGGCAAGACGGTGTTGACCAAGGCCGTCGCCCGCAGTATCGGCAGCACGTTCAAGCGCATCCAGTTCACGCCCGATCTCTTGCCCAGCGATGTCACCGGGGTCAACGTCTTTAACCAGCAGCGGTCGACCTTCGAGTTCCGGCCCGGGCCGATCGTAGCCCAGATGGTCCTCGCCGACGAGATCAACCGCGCCACGCCCAAGACCCAGGCGGCATTGCTCGAAGCGATGGAAGAAGCGCAGATCACGATCGACGGCGTGACACACCCGCTTCCAGACCCGTTCGTGGTGCTCGCAACCGAGAACCCGATCGACTACGAAGGCACGTTTCCGCTCCCGGAAGCGCAGCTCGATCGTTTCCTGCTGCGGATTTCTTTGGGCTATCCCGGTCGCCAGGGTGAGCTTGAGATGCTTGACCGCCAGCACCTGCGGCACCCACTGGAGACTCTTACCCAGGTCGTCTCCGTCCAGGAGTTGATGAACGCCCAGGAAGGCGTCAAGACCATCCACGTCGCGCTTGGGGTGCGCGAGTACATTGTTTCCCTGGTCGAGGCGACGCGACAGCACGATGACGTCTTCCTCGGCGCCAGCCCGCGCGGGTCGCTGGCGATGTTCAACGCCGTCCGGGCTTGGGCCGGCATTCGCGGCCGCAACTTCGTGACCCCGGATGACGTCAAGCACCTGGCCGAGCCGACGCTGGCCCACCGGATCATCGTCAACCCCGCCGCGCGCATGAGGGGCGTCGACAGCCGCCAGGTGGTTCGCGACCTGCTGACGACGATCCCGGTTCCGGGCGGCATCCCGTCGGGCCGGGCGCCCGCCGCGCCGGCCCGGCAACTGGCGCGGACCTGACCCTTGAGCGCGCCCAAGCTGGGACTGATCGCGGCGGTCCTCTTCGGAATCGCGATCGTCAACGATTGGTCCACCCCCGACCGGCTGATCGTGACCCTGGTGATCGTGCTCGTGATTGCCTGGATCTGGACCAAAGTGAGCCTCCAGCGTCTGGGCCTGACGCGATCGCTTTCGCTCGACCGGGTCCGGGCGGGCGAGTGGGTGACCGAGGAACTCACGCTGAGCAATGTCGCGCTGCTGCCCAAACTCTGGGTCGAGGTGCGTGACCTCTCGTCGCTGCCCGGTCACCAGGCGGGGCGGGTGGTTCACCTCGGGAGCCGGGGCACGGCGACCTGGACGACCTCCACCCGCTGCGAACGGCGGGGCCGCTACCGGCTAGGACCCCTGGCTATCTCGTCGGGCGATGCGTTTGGGCTGTTTGAAAACCGCAAGATGATCCCCGCGACCCATGAACTGGTCGTCTACCCCCCGAAGGTCGACGTTTCTGACATCCCGATGCCGATGGCGAACATGTCCGGCGGCCGCGCGTCCCGCGTGAACCCGTCACTGGCGGCGCACCAGATTTCGGGTATCCGGGAATACAGCGTGGGCGACCCATTGAACCGTATTTCCTGGAACGCGACGGCCAGGCTGGGACGGATGATGGTGAAGGAGTTCGACCCCGAACCAACCTCGGACATCTGGATCCTGCTCGACCTTACCGAACCCGAAGAACCCGAACACGATCCCGACGCCGGCGCAATTCGCCATCCGGGGCCGTCAGCCGATGAGGCACTGGAGTACGCCATTGCCGTCGCCGGCTCGCTGGCCGAGCGTTGCCTCGCCGATGGCCGGAAAGTCGGTCTGATCGTCAATCGTTCGATGCCAATCCGGCTCGACGCGGACAGATCGCAGCGCCAGTGGTTCCGGATTTTCGAAACCCTCGCCGTGGCGTCGAGTTTCGGGCATCGCTCGATCTTCGAGGCGATCCAGGCGGAATCGCGGCGATTCTCCCGGAACTCCGGGTTGATCGTGATCACGTCGAGCGCCTCCCGGGATTGGGTGGTCGCGGCGCAGTCTCTCGTACAGCGCCAGGTGCCCGTCACCGCCGTGCTGGTCACAGACCAGCACCGGCACGATGCCGGCGAGATGGAAGCCCTCCTCGAAGCCCTCGCCAGCGTGCACGCATCGGTCGTACGCCTGTCGCCCGGCCAACGCCTCGCGATGACTGACCGATCCCAAATGCCGGCTCCGGCGTAGACTGAGCATATGAGCGACCTCTCCCTGCCCTCCAAGGCCCATCGATCTCGTCCGCGACGACGCGTCACCATGTCGCGCCCCATGTTTCCCGAGGGCCTCCTGTCGCCGATGCTCCTGATCGCGCTGGTCACGATCGCTGGCGCATGCGTCCAGCAGTCGGACTGGTCCCGGCTGGTGACGCCAGTGGCGGTCATGGGATTCCTGGCGGCGCTCTTCGGCAGCCTGGTCGCCAAGCTCCGAGTCCTCGACTCGATCGCCCACCTGGTGTCGATGACGCTTGGGATCGGGCTCTCGTTCGTGCTGGTGGCCAACAACGCGCCGGGCCTGGAAGGCGGGCTTCGGGACCGAATCCGCGAAATTGGCGACATCGGGTTCCAGTGGTATCTGGGCGAGCGGGTCAGCGAGGAGATGGAATCGCTCCTCGTTTCCCTGCTGATGGGAATCATCCTCTGGCTGGTCGGATACCTCGCCGCCTGGTCCCTCTTTCGCCGGGGCTGGATTTTCTCCGCCATCGCCTTGCCGGGATTCCTGATCCTGGTCAACCTGGGTTACGCCGAAGTCCCACGCACCGGCTACCTGGCCGCCTTCGCGGCCGTCGCGCTGATCCTGATTTCCCGTCACAGCCTGTACTCACGGCAACGCGAATGGAGCCGCCTCAACATGGGTCGTCCTGGCGGCTTCGTGCGGGGGTTCCTGATGACGGGCATGGTCATCGCGATCGTGGCGACATCGGCGGCCTGGCGCTCGCCGGCATCCTTCTCGCAGGAATCGCTGCAACCCCTGGTCGGTGAAGTCAGTTCCCGCGCGCTCTCCGCGCAGGAAACTGCGTCGGACTGGTTGCGGGACGTGAGCGGGAGTTCGCAGGCTGGAATCCAGACCTCGGGAAGTTTCGCGACCTTTGGTGACTCGTTCTCCGTCGGCGGTCCCCTGGAACTGACCGACCAGCCCCAGGCCCTCGTCTTCGCTGACCAGGCGCCCTACCTGACCGCCCAGCATTACGATGCCTACTCGGGACGAGGCTGGTACTCGACGACCAGGGAGTCGTTCGACCCTGAGGGGCTCGATGGCCGCCGATATTCCCCGGAAATGACGTTTGCCCCAGACCAGCAGGTGCCGCTCTCATCGGATGTGACGCTCTCGCGCTCATCCAGCGTGGCCGACATCACGCCCCTGGCGCCGATGGACGACCAGTTGCTGACGGTCGATACTTACCTCTCTTCGAGTGTCCAGGCGTCGGTGCGCATGTCGTGGGTCCAGTTGGATAACGCCGAATTCACGCTCGATGAGGGTGACATTTCCTCCTTGCCGCGCGACATCCAGTTGCTCGCCTCGCTCCTGGTTTCGGCGGAGCTGGTGGCTGAGGAAGCGGGATTGCCCGCCGCGCTCGATCCGGAGGTTCAATCCCGGATCGACGGCGAACGGGAACAACTCCGCGAGCGATTCCTCGACGTGCGATGGACGGCGGACGGGGCCGGCGCGGTTGCCAGCCTCACGGTGTCGGGTCAACTCCCGGTCTACGACGATGTCGAGGCGGTCTCCTCCAGCGATCCAACCGTGTCCGGTGGCTCCTATCGCGTCCTGGCGTCGTCCTCGACGGCGACCGCGGACGATCTGCGCGGGGCTGGGAACGATTATCCCGAGTGGGTACAGAACCGCTACCTCTCGCTTCCGGAGACGGTCACGCCCCGAACCCTGGCGATGACCCGGAGCGTGACCTCGGCGTCCGAGAGTCCATACGACAAGGCGCGGACCATCGAACAGTACCTGAGGTCGACGATCATCTATGACGAAACCGTGTCCGAACCCCCGGAAGATGCCGATATCGTCGATTACTTGCTTTTCGAGCGCCAACGAGGGTATTGCGAGTACTCGGCTTCGGCGATGACCGTCATGCTCAGGAGCATCGGGATACCGGCCCGCGTGGCGGTCGGGTTCTACCCGGGTGACTTCGATCAGACTCAGGCCGGCTTCCTCTATCTCCAGAACAACGCTCACGCCTGGACCGAAGTGTTCTTCCCAGGGTACGGCTGGATTCCCTTCGAGCCGACCTCGTCCCAGCCGCTGATCGACGATGGGTCCGGCGCGAACCTTGATCGGGAAACGCCGGTGCCGACGCCGATCGCGGTTCCGGAGACGCCCGATGTCCCGACGCCTACTCCCGCGGGCACGCCGGCCGCCGGTGATGACCTGCCCGGTGTGGTTCCGCCCCAGATCACGCCGGAATCGGGAACAGGAGGATCGAACTGGCTGCTGGCCGGCGCCATCGGCGCCGCCCTGGTCGGATCACTGGCGATCGCGGGTTGGCTGTTCTGGAGCTTGCCGCTACGTGGCCTCACCCCGCCAAGTTCATTGTTCGTTCGCCTGCGTCGGGTGGGCACCTGGGTCGGCGTCAGCGCCGCGCCCACGTCGACGCCCCACGAGTTCGGGCAGGCGTTTGCGGAACGGGTTCCCCAGGCCCACAATCACGTCGACCGGATCGTGCACATGTACGAACTCGATCAGTTCGGACCGGAACGCGCGAATGCGCGCTGGATCGGTGCCGCCGAAGAAGCCTGGCAATCGCTCAAGCGACAGTTGCCGCGCTGGCTCGTCAGGTTTCGCCGGTAGGGGTACCTCCAGGGGACAGGGGTAGAGGGCGATGCGCAAGACACCGGGTTCGATTCTCGTCGCCGGAGCGATTAACACCGATCTCGTGGCGACGATGAAGCGGGCGCCCGAGGCCGGCGAGACGGTGACCGGAACCACCTTCGCCATCCACGGGGGAGGGAAGGCCGCCAACCAGGCGGTCGCCGTTGCCCGGTCCGGCGGTTACGCCTCCCTTGTTGGCGCCATTGGTGACGATGATTTCGGCCGGGACCGACTCAGCGACCTGGACCGAGACGGCGTCGACACCGATTGGGTAATGGTGCACGGGCGGGATCCCTCCGGCGTGGCGTTGATCCTGGTTGAGGATGGAGGAGAGAACCGGATTGCCTACGTGCCCGGCGCAACCCTCGCCGTGCCGCCCGATCATGCGGAAGCGGCCTTGGCGGCGCTCCGGCCAGCATTCGTGCTGGCGACCAACGAGTTGCCGCGCGATACCCTCAAGATTCTCTTCACTGCCGCTCGAAAGGCAGCTATCCACGTGGTGTTCAACGCCACGCCCGATCCGGCAATGGCTCGGAACCTGATCGAGGACGTGTCGACGCTGATCGTCAATGAAGGCGAAGCCGCAATCCTGCTCGGCCGGAAGGCGATCGGCGATCTTCATGACGCGGTGGCGGCGTTGCGCCGACTGGGACCAGAGACGGTTGTGCTCACGCTGGGTGCGCAAGGCGTGATTACCGGCTCAGCTGAAGGGGTCGAGGAGTACCGGCCACCACCGGTCACGGTGGTCGATACGACTGGCGCCGGCGATACATTCTGCGGGGCGTTTGTCGCCAGGCTCACGCGAGAGTCTAAAGTAGAAGATGCGGTGCGGTACGCTGTGAACGCCAGTGCGCTTTCGGTGACCCGGCCCGGCGCGCAGCCGTCGATTCCGACGAGGGACGAAGTGCTGGCGATGTCGCTTACGCCCGCCGGCTGCGCATCGCCTTGACGACGGTGAGCGCGTTGTCCACCTTGCTCCGTTCGAGGAACGCGGCGTACTCGGGCGTTCCAACGCCGACGAGCGCGATCCGGCCCTCGCCGTCGCAGTGGATGCCCCAGCCATACCGCTTGCCGAGATCGGAGGCGCGGAGGCATGCACGTCCTTGGGCGAAGAACTCTTCGCGGGCGTGTGGACGGTCGACGTCAGCGATCCCAGACCGATCGGCGTGGACTCCGAAAATGACATCGGCGGAGGTAAAGGCATAGGGATGAGCGCCGATCATCGCGAACTGGCGCGCGGCAATCGAGGGATTGTCGGGCTTGACGGACGGTTCGATGCCACGATCCGCAAGGCAATCCTCGGCGACGGAAATGAACGTATTGACGTAATCGACATTCGACATGGGGAGCCTCGCTGGCGGAAGGCGGAAGGGGCGGGATTCGAACCCGCGATCCGTTTTACCGGATACGCGCTTTCCAGGCGCGCGCACTAGGCCAACTATGCGACCCTTCCTGGCAGTCGGGGAACGATGCGGTCGCCCGGCGGCGGA
>JACCYX010000224.1 GCA_013696265.1 Chloroflexia bacterium | reverse complement strand
GCGAGCGTGACCTCTTCGGCGAAATCGCCGCCGATGCCCGGGAAGACGGGTTGGCCGTCATCGCCCGGATGGATTCCAACCGGGCGGACGAGCGGTTCTACGTCGAACATCCCGACTGGTTCACGGTCGATGCCGACGGTCGCCCCTACCGGGCTGGCGATCTCTACATCTCGTGCATCAACAGCCCCTACTACGAGGAGTTCCTGCCGGCCGTTTTCCGGGAAGTGATCGAACGGTACGAGGTCGATGGCTTTGCGGACAATAGCTGGAGCGGATTGCTGCGGGATCGGATTTGCCATTGTCCACACTGCCGGCGCGCGTTTAGGGACGTTGCCCAGGCCGCCCTGCCAACAACCCATGATTGGGACGATCCGGTCTACCGCCAGTGGATCCGCTGGAACTACGCCCGCCGTCTCGACATCTGGGACCGCAACAATGCGATCGCGAAAGAGCATGGGGGCGAACATTGCCTCTGGATCGGCATGAACTCTGGCGACCTGACCCACCAGAGCCGGAATTTCCGCGACTACAAGGGCATCGCCGAGCGGACCGAACTGGTCTTCCTTGACTCCCAGTACCGCCACGCCGGCATGGGATTCCAGCGCAACGGCGAGATGGGAAACCTGATACACGGCATCCTGGGCTGGGACAAGCTGATCCCTGAAAGCATGGCGATGTACGGCGCGGGGCAACCGAGCTTCCGCTTGGCCAGCAAGTCAGAACCCGATGCCCGGTTCTGGGCGCTCGACGGTTTCCTGGGCGGCATCCAGCCCTGGTGGCACCACATCGGCGCCTATCACGAAGACCGACGGCAATACCGAACGGCGGCGCCGATTTTCGCCTGGCACGCGGAGCATGAAGATGCGCTGGTGGACCGGACCCCAGGGGCGACGGTCGGTGTCGTCTGGTCCCAGGAGAACGTCGATTTCTACGGGCGCTCCCGGCCGGGTGAACTGTACGCCTTGCCGTGGGTGGGCATGACCGATGCCCTGATCCGGGCCCGTATACCGTATCTCCCGGTCCACGCCGACCATGTAGCCCGCGACGCCGAGCGGTTTGGACTCAAGGCGCTGGTCCTGCCGAACGTCGGCTCCCTGAGCGCGTCGCAACTCGACCAGATCCGGGCGTTTGTCGAAGGCGGCGGCGGATTGCTGGCGACCGGCGAGACGAGCCTCTACGATGAAGACGGCATCCGGCGCGACGATTTCGGGCTGGCTGATGTGCTGGGGGTCCACGCGACCGGCTCGCATCACGGGTCGGATCGTGACGACCGCGCGAGCTGGGACGAATGGGGGCAACACACCTATCTCCGGCTCAGTCCCGAGTGTCGCCGCTGGGTCGATGGGCCGCAAACCGGGTCCGAGCCCGACCTGGATCTTCCCCGCCACGAGGTACTCGCCCATTTCGAGGAGACGGACACCTTGCCGTTCGGTGGCCGACTCGAAGTTGTGCGGGTTGCCGAAGGCACCCAGGCGCCCATGACGCTGGTCCCGCCGTTCCCGATCTACCCGCCGGAAACGAGCTGGATGCGCCATCCGGCGAGCGACGTGCCGGCCCTGGTGCTCCACGAACAACCGGAATCGGGACGCGTCGCCTACCTCGCGGCCGATATCGACCGATGCTTCGGCCGTAGCCGCCTGCCCGATCACGCCGTCCTGCTCGGCAACCTCGTGCGTTGGACGACGGGCGACAGCATTCCACTTATGGTCGATGGTCCCGGTTTCCTGCATTGCCAACTCTACCGGCAAGAGGAGCTGCTGATCCTCCACATCGTGAACCTGACGGGACACGAAGTGGGTCACGCTCCTGTCGACCAACTCTTCCCGATGGGCCCCATCGCCGTCACGCTCGATGTCCCGGACGGAATTGGCCAAAGCGTGAACGTCACCCGCCTGGTTTCCGGAAAGGAGTCCAGCGCCAATGTCGTGAATGGCAAGGTGGAGTTCGAAATCGAGCGGATCGGCGACCATGAGGTGATTGCGATCGCCGCTGGAGATGGCGATCAAGGCTGATACGAAGGCCGGATGTACGGGAGGCGCCGCCACCCCCGATCCGGTTCCTGGCCATTCATTGAGTCCGCCGGCTTGCTCACCCGAGAATTCCTGGCAGGTCGAGGTTGTGCTCGCGTGCGCAGTCGAGGGCGGTTTCGTAGCCGGCGTCGGCGTGACGCATCACGCCGGTGGCCGGATCGTTCCAGAGCACGCGCTCGATCCGCGCCGCCGCTTCGGGCGTGCCGTCGCAGACGATCACCATTCCGGCGTGCTGCGAGTAGCCCATGCCGACGCCCCCGCCGTGATGGAGCGACACCCAGGTCGCGCCCGAGGCGGTGTTGAGCAGCGCGTTCAGCAGCGGCCAGTCGGAAACGGCGTCGGACCCGTCGCGCATCGCCTCGGTTTCGCGATTCGGGCTGGCGACCGAGCCGGAATCGAGGTGATCGCGCCCGATCACGACCGGCGCCGTGAGTTCGCCGCTGGCGACCATTTCGTTGAAGGCGAGACCGAGCCGGTCGCGGTCGCCAAGCCCGACCCAGCAGATCCGGGCCGGGAGCCCCTGGAACCGGATGCGCTCGCGGGCCATGTCCAGCCAGCGATGGAGGTGCGCATCGTCCGGCAGCAACTCCTTCACCTTCGCGTCGGTGCGGTAGATGTCCTCCGGGTCCCCGGAGAGCGCGACCCACCGGAACGGCCCGACGCCTCGGCAGAAAAGGGGGCGAATGTAGGCGGGAACGAAGCCTGGGAAGTCGAACGCGTCCTCGACGCCCTCGTCCTTCGCGACCTGCCGGATGTTGTTGCCGTAATCGACGGTCGGGATGCCCTGCCCGTGGAAA
>JACCYX010000409.1 GCA_013696265.1 Chloroflexia bacterium | reverse complement strand
CTCCTGACGACGTTCGGTGCAGGAGATCGCTCATTGGTGCACAACACTACTATGCCCCTCCGCAACGACGCATGCCACAGGAGGAGATCACCGAAGATGTCCGGGGTTGAGGCCGAGCAGGGTAACGCAAACAGGAATGGCGACCGGTCCAAAGCCGAGCATCTGGCCGACTATCGCGAGCAGATCGAGGCGCAGCGCGATGTCGCCCGTGAGAAGCAGGCCGGAAGAGGCAAGCGCGGCGCCTACGATCGGGTGATCGCCCTGCTCGACGACGGTTCATTCACCGAGCTCGATCCCTTCGTTCGTCACCGGGCGACCCAGTTCGGGATGGAGAAGTCCCAGCCCTTCGGCGATGGCGTCGTCACCGGGTTCGGCACGATCGATGGGCGCCAGGTTGCGGTCTTCTCGCAGGATTTCACAGTCTTCGGTGGTTCCCTCGGTGAAGCCTACGCCGAGAAGATGGTCAAGCTGATGGACCTCGCCGAACGCTACGGTTGCCCGATCGTCGGCATCAACGACTCGGCTGGCGCCCGGATCCAGGAGGGGGTTGAGGGCCTGGCAGGGTACGGCGAGGTCTTCTTCCGGAACGTCCGCGCTTCCGGCGTGGTGCCCCAAATCTCGATCATCGCTGGACCCTGCGCCGGGGGTGCGGTCTACTCGCCGGCGATGACCGATTTCATCTTCATGGTCGAAGGCATCGGCCAGATGTTTATCACCGGACCCGACGTGATCAAGACTGTGACCGGCGAAACGGTGACGATGGAGGACCTCGGCGGTGCGGCGACCCACGCCCAGACCAGCGGCGTCGCCCACTTCACCGCCACCGACGAGGACGACCTCAACGAGCAGGTGCGCCACCTGCTGAGTTTCCTGCCCTCGAACAACCTCGACGACGCGCCGTACTTCGCCCCGGACGACGACCCGGCCCGCGAAGCGCCCGAACTGGACGGCCTGGTCCCGGAAACCAACACCCGGCCTTACGACATGCACGACGTGCTGGGGGCAATCCTGGACGACGGCGAATTCCTGGAGGTCCAGCCCCGGCACGCGGCCAACCTCATCGCCGGGTTCGGGCGGCTCGACGGTCACGCCGTCGGGGTCGTCGCCAACCAGCCGCGGGTGCTGGCCGGCACCCTCGACATCGCCGCCAGCATCAAGGGGGCCCGGTTCATCCGCACCTGCGACGCCTACAACATCCCGCTCGTGACGTTTGTCGACGTGCCCGGGTTCCTGCCGGGCACCGACCAGGAATACAACGGGATCATTCGTCACGGCTCGAAGCTGCTCTACGCCTACGCCGAGGCGACCGTGCCCAAGATCACGGTGATCACGCGCAAGGCCTACGGCGGGGCGTACGTGGTGATGTGCTCCAAGCACATCGGCGCCGACTTCAACGTCGCCTGGCCGACGGCTGAGATCGCGGTGATGGGCCCGAGCGCGGCGGTCGGGCTCGTCTTCCGGCGGGAACTGGCGGCGGCGGAAGACGCCGACGTCCGGCGGGATGAACTCGTCGAGCAGTACGAGGAACTCTTCGCCAGCCCCTACCAGGCCGCCTCGCGCGGCTACATCGACGATGTGATTTCGCCCCGCGCGACCCGGCCCTGGCTGATCAAGTCGCTCGCCCTGGCGCGCTCGAAACGGGTCCCGACCCCCCGCCGCAAGCACGGGAACATCCCCCTGTGAACGACGGCCGGCTCCCCATCATCACGATCGCGCCCGAGCCGACCCCGGAGGAACTCGCGGCGATCGTATCGGCGATTGCCGCGGCAGTGCGTCTCCGTAGGGTTGCCGTCCCGAGCTTGCGAGGGATCATGTCGGCCCCTCCGGTGCCGCCGCCGTCGCGCTGGTCCCGTCAGGGCCGCCGCGAGGCGATGCGCGGCCTCGACCGGGAACTCAGCGGCGGAAACGGCACCCAGTAGGGGATGCCAGAGGATTTTGCACGGCGTTCCTGCTCCAATCCATGTTCGCGCATCTCGTGCGGATTGACGCAAGGGCAGCGGATTGCATCGTGGTGGATCGTCCCAGCCGTACACGACGCTCCAGACTGAGCCTCCACGCAAAACGCCGCGTCGCACCCACTTCAACCAGCCTGTTCGTGGCCGGTGCTAGACTGCGGGTACGAGCGATCGACCAGCAGCCAGTCATAAGGAGCCGATTCATGCCCGCCCTGGAAATCGACAGCGCCCAGATCAAATCCACCCTTTCCGTGGCTCTTGTGCAGATGAACTCCGGCGACTCGTTCGAGCGCAACGTCAGCGATGCGTTGGCGGGTATCGACGGCGCGGCGGCCTCCGGCGCCCGGCTGGTGGTGTTGCCGGAGGTCTGGACCTACCTCGGAGCCGACGAGGGCATCCGGGAGGCCGCGGTCCCGATTCCAGGACCGCTCACCGACCAGCTCGCCGAACGTGCCCGGCGGCACGGCATTTACCTCCACATCGGCAGCATCTATGAGTGGGTCGAAGGCGAGCCGCGCCTCTTCAACACGTCGGTCGTCTATGATCCGCACGGCGACGAAATCGCCCGCTACCGCAAGATCCACCTCTTCGACATCGACCTCGAAGGCGGTGCCGTCTACCACGAATCCGCGACGATCGCGCCGGGCGAGGAGATCGTCACCTTCGATCTCGACGGGGTCACGATCGGGCTGGCGATTTGCTACGACCTGCGCTTCCCGGAGCTGTTTCGGATCCTGGCGCTGCGGGGCGCCGAGGCGATCGTCCTGCCCGCCGCGTTTACGCTGGCGACCGGCAAGGACCACTGGGAGACCCTCCTCCAGGCCCGCGCGATCGAGAACTCGCTCTACTTGATCGCCCCCAACCAGGTGGGCCAGCATCCGCCAGGACTCTGGTGCTACGGGCGGTCGATGGTGATCGATCCCTGGGGCGTGGTCACGGCGCAAGCCAGCGACCAGCCGACGGTGCTCACCTCGCAACTTGATCTCGCCTACGTCGGGCGAGTGCGGCGGCAGATCCCTTCCCTCGATAACCGGCTGCCAGATCGCTACGCCTGGCCGGAGTCCGATGTCGCGGTTGGGGCTGGCAAGGCGCGGTCCTGAGCGCGAAGTATGGACTCGGGCTGATTTGCCCCAAGGCCGTCATCTTCGGCGAGGTGTCCAAGGCTGGCTGACGTTCACAGCCGAGTTCCCGACACCGTCATGTCGAGCTTGCGAGACATCCCTGCGCGCAGCGAAGCGATAGCGCTTCGGCCGCAGGCCGACTTTCCAATCCCGGCGAATGGACGGCGTGGGTCAGGCACCGCCTTCGGCGGACGCGCTTCGCGCAGGGATTCCTCGTTCCTCGGAATGACGAATGTGTGCGGCACGACGGGTTGGTTACGCTGCGATATTAGTGTCGGCATGCGTGAGCTGACCGATTGGGCAGTCGTGCCGGGCCGGCAAACGTTGACGCCGGTTCCCACCCGTGCTACCGTTAGGCACGGTTCGGAGACGTCTGGATCGAGAAGCACACTTGTCCAACACCGAGTAGGGTAAAGGAGGTGATGCCCATGAGTAGTCTCTCATCCGAGGGCGTCGCGGTGGAGGTTGTGCGCTCGTAGCGCAGAACAACCGTGATGTCCAGGACAGGAAGGCCGGCCCGAAAGGGTCGGCCTTTTTGCTGTGCCGCTCGCCCCGCTCACCGCCATGTACCATTGTCCCGGCCACTTGTTCTTGCCCGTCAACACGCGCCCGCGTAAGAAGGACTGATTTCCGGTGACCCAGGATGTGACCACGCCACTCAAGCTCGGCCTCTTCGACATCATGCAGATCGATCCCGTGCTCGGGCACGATGTCCCCACCATGCTCGCCGGCCGCCTCGACGATCTGGAGTACGCCGACGATTTGGGGTTCGATGTCGCGTTCGCCGCGGAACGGCACTTCATGCCCCAGTACGCGGCCGCGTCGGTCACCGCCTGGCTGGCGGCGGCCAGCCAGCGCGCGCGCCGGATGCGCCTTGGGGCCATGGCCTACACCTTGCCGATCAAGGCGCCGGTGGAACTGGCGGAAGACATCGCGGTCCTCGATATTCTCTGCAACGGCCGTCTCGAAGTTGGCTTCGGCACCGGGCATCGGGTGGAGGAACTGGTTGCCCTCGGGGTCGATCCCGCCCGGCGCGTTCCCGCGTTCCAGGAGCGGCTCGCCTTGCTCAAGGCGCTCTGGTCGGGTGGCCAGGTGACGTTCGAACGGGGCGATATCCGCCTTCGCGAGGTGCTGGTGTCGCCACTGCCGGTGCAGGAGCCGCACCCGCCGCTCTGGTACGCGGGCACCGAACCGGTGGCCGCCCAGTGGACGGGGGCGAACGGACTGGGCCTCGCGGTCGGGTTCAAGCCCACGGCCCAGCTTGTGCCCACCGTCGCGGCGTTCGCGAATGGACGAACCTCACGCGCGGCCGAACTGATGGAGGCGGACCCGCCCCGGCCATCGGGCGCGATTGCCCTGATGCGCTCGGTCATCGTCGGCGAGAGCGACCGCCAGGTTCGCGACGACGTCATCGAGGACCTCCTGCGGCTCGACGCCTTCGTCAAGGGCGACCAGGAAGCGGGGAGCCGGGCGGACCGGCATCGGGCCGCGAGCGACCAGTTCGACGGCATGGTCGCGGCGGACGTGATGATCGCCGGGAGTGCGGACACGGTGGCGGCGGCCATCGCCGATTGCCGGAAGCAGTTGCGGTTCGATCTCTTCCTGGCCAATGTCTACGCCATGGGGGCGGACACCGGCCGGATCCGGGCCACGCTGGCGGCGCTGGCGGGACCCGTGCGCGAGCGGTTGGGCGCAACCGCCGAAGCCGCCACCGCGTAGGCGAAAACGCAAACACCCCCGGCCGTCATTCGACGGCCGGGGGTGTTCGGTGCGATCTGGAAACGGATCGCTATGCGTTCTCGGCTTCGGACTCGCTGTCGGAGGATTCGCCTTCGGCGGCGGCGTCTTCGCCTTCACCCTCGGCGCCTTCCTCTTCCTCGACCTCTTCCGGCTCTTCCTCGACGGCTTCGGCCACGAGGGACGCGATCAATTCCTCCGGCGCCGTGATCACGGTCACGTCGGCGGGCAGCGTCACGTCGCTGACGTGAATCGCGTCGCCAACCGAAACCAGGCTGGAGATGTCGACATCGATCTGATGCGGGAGGTTGGCCGGCAGCGCTTCGACCTCGACCTCGGTCAGGATCGTCTGCAACACGCCTTCGTGCTCGCCGGCATGCTGCAGCACGACCGGCACGAACTGGCGCAACACGACGCGCATGTTCGGCGCGAAGAAATCGACGTGCAGCGGATTGCGTGTGACCGGGTCGATCTGGACCTCGCGCACGAGCACCGGCTGCTTGCCGCCCTCCCATTCGAGGGAGACGATGGTCGAGTGGCCGTTGCGGCTGAAGAACCGCTCGAACTCGCGTCGATTTACGGAAACTGAAACGGTGTTGCTGACGACCGGTCCGTAGACAACCCCCGGAACCAGACCTTCGCGACGCAGTCGCTTGACCTTTTTCCCGTGGACTTCCCGCGGTTCGGCCCTCAGAATCAGCTCATCAGCCATGACGAGGTGGCTCCTACTTCCTGGCGCCGCGCACGACGCCTTCATGTGATTCGCGGGACCGCGTTTGGGCACACCACAACCACCGCGCCAATCTGGCACGCAAGCTGGCAGTCTACCATCGCCGTCCGGTCTTTTCGAGCGCCATCGTTCCAGCCACGAACGGGATCGGGCAAATCAAGGTATGGGGTCTTCCCGTTGCCTGGCGGCGACCGAGTTCACGAACCGGGAGGTGATCGCCATCGGGTTGGTGATCGCGGCCCCAACCACGACGAACGACGCGCCAAGATCGAACGCTCGCGTCACCTGCTCCGGGGTCCAGTAGCGCCCTTCGGCGTAGACCGGTACCGGCGAATCACGCACCAGGCGGGCGAGCAAGGCAAAATCCGGTTCGTCTGATACTGGCTCATCGCCGGTGTGCCCGCTCAACGTGGTGCCCACGGCGTCGATGTCGGCGGCGAGGGCATGAGGGAGATCGTCGATCGAGGCCAGGTCGCCGATCGCGACCCCGCCGGCGGCGTGGACCGCCGCGACGATGTCGCCCAGCTTCTCGTGGTTGGGTCGGCGACGATTGGTGGCATCCAACGCCACAATCTTTGCCCCCGCGTCCAGCAGGTCGCGCGCGCTCTGGAGGGTCGGCGTGATCGTCACCCGGCTCCGCGCGTGCTCGACCTGGTGCGTCGCGATCAGGGGAATCGAGGTGACCGCCAGCACGGCGGCGACATCGACCGGGCCGTCGATGCGCACGCCGCGCGCCCCGCCAAGTTCGGCGGCCCTGGCCATCATCGCCATCGGGGAGGCGCCACGAAGCGGGTTTCCTGGACGCACGTGGCACGAAACCACCAGTCCGCCCCGGAACTGGTCGAGTTGCCGCAGTATCCGCGCCCGCTCCGCCTGCGTCATTGCTTGCCCCGTTTGCTCGCGCGATTCAACCGGTTTCGATCGGCGAGTGGACAGGCATTTTCCCTGCATTTCCATTGGAATCATGGCTAACTTGTGCGAAACGCCCAGATGCGACGTATCATACGCATTGTCAACCGATGATACCTGTTCTCACTTCCTTGACTCGGCATGGTGCTGACTCGTAGCATTTTGGCGATTTCCACACGTGATGGAGGCAGCGATCGCCTCCGCGAGGGAGAATGGCCTCCCGGCAATCAGCATGTATGGGCGGTTCGGCACGAGCTGGCGGTCGCGGCGCACCCTGTCTGGGGACAGGGTGAAAGATGAAACCACACACGCACAGGAGTCCGTCATGGGCCAATATCTCATACGCCGGGTATTGATTTCGATCGTGACACTGGTCGCGATCAGCATGATCGTTTACTCGATCCTGTATCTCGCGCCCGGCGATCCGCTGGGCGGGTTGGCCACCAACCCGAACGTGTCGCCCGAAGTGCGCGAACAGATTCGCGACAGCTGGGGCCTCAACGATCCGCTCTACATCCAGTACTTCAAGTGGGCCCGGTCCTACTTCTTCGAGTTCGACTGGGGTCAGTCATTGACTTCCCGCGTGCCGGTCAAGGATTACGTGTTCGATCGCGTCGGCGTGACCCTCGCGATCGTTGGCACCGCCTACCTGATCGGCGTGCTGATCGCGATCCCGGTCGGCGTGATCTCGGCCCTCAAGCAGTACTCGCTGTTCGACAACATCGCCACCACCTTCGCCTTCATCGGGTTCAGCATCCCGACGTTCTTCTCCGGCCTGCTGCTGATCCTGCTGTTCAGCGTGCAACTGGACTGGTTGCCCTTCGTCTACGACAGTACGGCCACCGGCTGGACACGAATCCAGCAAGCGATCATGCCGATCGCCGTGCTGGCGCTCTTCGGCTCGGCCCAGCTCACGCGCTTCGTGCGCGCCTCGATGCTGGAAACGATCAACCAGGACTACGTGCGCACGGCGCGGGCCAAGGGGCTTCGCGAGCAATGGGTGGTCTTCCGGCACATCATGCGCAACGCCATGATCCCGGTGATCACGATCATCGCCATCCAGCTCCCGGCCGTGGTCGGTGGGGCGGTGATCACCGAGCAGATCTTCCGGATTCCGGGCATTGGCCGGGCACTGATCGACGGCATCGCCTCGAAGGACGTACCGGTGGTGATGGCGATCACCTTCGGCGTGTCGGTCCTGGTCGTCCTCTTCAACGTCCTGGCGGACATTTTCTACGCGCTGCTCGATCCCCGGATCAAGTACACCTGATGCGCTTGACGAAAGAAGACGCGAACTGGTCCGTCCATCGCGTCCCAGCGGGCCAGACGGCAATACGACGATTCACTTGGCAGACGCCGGTGAGACCAGGAAACGCACCAGATCGTGTCGGAAGGCGGCCCAGATGACGAGCGTTCAACAGCCAGCGGCCAATCCGTCCGCGCTTGAAAGGGCCGGCGAGCCCGCAATGAGCCTGGCGCGCGTGCGCGAGCAGCGGTCCCTGTGGAACAACGCCTGGCGGCAGTTCCGCCATCACAAGCTGGCGATGGCCGGCTTGATCGTGTTCGGCTTCTTCACGATCGCGGTGTTTATCGGACCGTTGCTCTGGCCGGAAGAAGTCAACGCCCCATTCGCGTTCGAGACTGGCCTGTCGCCATCGCTGACGCACCCATTCGGCACCGACTCGCTCGGCCAGGACATCGTTGCCCGCGTGCTCTATGGCGGCCGCATCTCGATCGCGGTCGGCCTGGTCGCCGCGCTGGTGGCGATCTCGATCGGCACCATCGTCGGCGCGGCGGCGGGGTTCTTCGGCGGGTTTACCGACAGCTTCCTGATGCGCGTCACCGACCTCTTCATCAGCCTCCCGCAGCTGCCGTTGCTGCTGCTGATCACCTACCTCTTCCGCGAATCGATGCAGAACTTCGCGGAGGATGTGTTCGGATCGAGTAACTTCGGTATCTTCCTGCTCGTAGTCTTCGTGATCGCGGCCCTGGCCTGGATGCCGACCGCCCGCCTGGTGCGGGCCAGCTTCCTCAGCGTCAAGGAGAAGGAGTTCGTGGAGGCCGCCCGCTCGATCGGGGCCACGCGGTCGAACCTGATCAACCGGCACATCCTGCCGAACGTGCTGAGCCCGATCATCGTCGCCGCGACCCTGGAGGTCGGCGGCGCGATCATCACCGAGTCGGCGCTCTCGTTCCTCGGCCTCGGCTTCCCCTCCGACGTGCCGACCTGGGGCCAGATGCTGTTCCAGGCGAAGGATTACCTGGAACTCTACCCTCACGAGGCGCTCATCCCCGGCACGCTCATTTTCCTGACCGTGCTCTCCATCAACTACATTGGCGACGGCCTGCGCGACGCGCTCGATCCCCGCAAGTCAAACTAACCAACGATCGAGGGATTTTCGTAGGGCTCCCGAACTTGTCTCGGTTTCCGGTGCGCAATTCGCGGGAGAAGACCTTGGTTCCTTGAAGATGAGCGGGTCCCAACTCCTGCTCTCTTGTGAACTCGCGGCGTTTCGAATGCTCTGGGAGCCGGGTTGGCGTGACTCATGGAATTCTTGGGGTTGGGCCACTGACCATACAGATCCTCGAGGGGCAGAAGCTGATCGATGACCAGGTGCCGGAATCCAGGTCCTGAAGAATTGGCTTAAAGCAAAACCCCAGAGTCGTCGACGCCGCCGAAGCGACGTGATGGAAACCCTGGGGAATACGCTGAGAAGACTAGTACTTTGGTACTCCATTGTCAAGTGTTTCAGGATCGGAAACGCGCGTGGTTTCAACCGTTTTTGCTGACCCGGCACGTGGTGTTTCCAAGCCAAGACTGGCCAAATACCGCCC
>JACCYX010000394.1 GCA_013696265.1 Chloroflexia bacterium | reverse complement strand
CCGAGTTCGACGTAGCGCCGGGAGAGATCGTCCAGTTCATCGGTCATCGGTCATCGACATTTCTACGCTCCAATGAGTGCGACCAGTTTTCCCCGCACCTCAGCCATGTCGGTCGCCGATGCACGACCTTTGCGGGTCGCACGCCAGGCCTCCCAATCCACACTTCGAACCTGATCCACGAGCACGACGCTCGCGGAATCGTCGTGCAGCGCCACCTCGAAGGGATAGCCTTTCTGCCGCGTCGTCATGGGGCAGCACACCAGCAGGCCGCTTCGACGGTTGAACGCCGCCGGTGACAGGACAAGCACCGGGCGATGTCCAGCCTGCTCGCGTCCGATGTGAGGGTCGAGGTTCATCCACACAATATCTCCCTCGTCCGGAACATATCGTAGTGGAGTCACCAAATTTCCTTGCCAACAGGTTCACCGAACGCGATGAATTCATGCTTGTTATCTTCCGTGATTCCCGCGATCAACTCGTCGAGGTCGTACGTTACGCGGCGCACCGGCGCAACGATGACGACTCCGCCCTCCTCGCGGATGTCAACTTCCTGATCGATTTCAAGGTGCGCGGCCTGCATCACCGATGACGGAATCCGGATTGAGGCACTGTTCCCCCACTTTTTCACCATCACCCGCATGTCATCCTCCTTTAGTATCGACAACGTAGATACATGGTAAGCGCGCCGGCTCCATGCGTCAAACACCAGCGTGCCCCGCATGCGGGTCGCTGGCAACGTCTATCGTCGCTGAAGGCTTCTTTACAGGACACTGCGCGCCAATGGCACTTAATGGTGAGCGGCCTGATCGAGGGCCGGAGAAAGGAGGACATTGCATGGAGGTTGGCCGGCTGGCGGAGCGGGCGAAGGCGGGAGACGTCGATGCCTTCACCGAACTGGTGCGGCGGTACCAGGCCATGATCTTCGGCTACGCCTACGCCACCACCGGGGATTTCGATCTCGCCGAAGAAGCCTCGCAACAGGCCTTCATCACCGCCTGGCGAAACCTCTCGAACCTGGCGCATCCCGAACGGTTCGGCGGCTGGCTGCGGGGCATCGCGCGGTTCGAGTGCCTCCACCTCCTGCGCGCCCAGCGGGCCGGCCACGTCCCGATCGACCTGGTGCCCGGCATCGTCTCCCCCGGTCCAGGCCCGGTCGAGGTCGCCGAGGCGAACGAGGCCGTGGACGGCGTCCTGGCGGCGATCGCCGCCCTGCCGGACGCGGAGCGGATGTCGGCCATCCTGTTCTACATCCACGATCACTCGCAGCGCGAAGTCGCCGGGTTCCTGAATCTCCCGGTCAGCACCGTCAACAATCGCCTGCGCAACGCCCGAAAGCATCTTCGGGAAGGAGAACTCGTTCCTATGGCCAAAGACGCTCTCAAGACACACGCCCTTCCAGACGATTTCGCCGAACGAATCGGCGCCGTTGTCCGATCTGAGGGGGCAATCGTCGACGCTTGCTTTGATGCGGAACAACGTCCACCCGTGCTCAACCAGGTGTCCATCACGGTCGACCACTCCGGGTTGTCGCTGACGGCCCATGTCGCCCAGCACCTCAACGACGACCTCGTGCGCTGCATCCTTGTGGACGATCACGTTCGTGAGCCCGCCTCGCCCCAAATCGGCGGGGCGGTCCGCGATCTGGAAACGTCCGTCTCGCGGCCAATGAACCTGGCCCCGCTGCGAGATGTGATCAGCCGGCTGCGCAAATCGAAATCGCCCCAATCCCTGATCGAGACGGGGATCAAGGCCGTCGACCTGTTCTGCCCTATGGCTGCGGGGAGCCTGGTTGGCCTGGTTGGGGATATGCAAACGGGGAAGATGGTGCTGGTCGAGGAGATCATCCACCGGCTCGGCACAAACTCAGAACCACTTTCGGTTGTGGTGATGGTCGAGGCTCCCGCCGAGGTCGTCGCTGTCCAGCACCTGGACTACCGCACGTCGGGATCGGTGGAAGTCCTCTATCTGCCGGTTGCCGACGCCTCGCCGGAGGCGTTGGAGTCGATTCTCGACCTGTTCGATGTCGTGCTCACGTTCTCACGGGCATTGGGCCAGCAACGGTACTATCCCGCCATCGATCCCCTTCGGTCCACATCGCGCCTGCTGGAGGCCAGGATCGTGGGAGACTCCCATCTCGGCGTCGTATCGGCGGTTGGCGCGCTCCTCAACGGATCGTCGCCGCCGGACGCGCGAGCGGAGCGGGTTCGCGACTACCTCACCCAGCCCTTCTTCGTCGCCGAGACCTTCACGAACCGGCCCGGCAGGTCGGTCCCGCGAGTAGTGGCGGTGGCCGACCTACGATCCCTGCTCGATGGGGACCACGCCGACCTGGCCGACCGTGCGCTGTACATGATTGGGTCACTCAACGAAGCAGTGGCCCGCGAATAGCGTTGTCCGTGGTGACGGGCACGTCGTAACGTGCCGTCAC
>JACCYX010000360.1 GCA_013696265.1 Chloroflexia bacterium | reverse complement strand
TTGCCGACGGTTCCGGATCGGGCGACGCCAGAGGGCCAGGTGGAAGCGCATCGTTTGACAATGCTGTTCGTGGTGGACGATATGGCTGATGCCCAGGCGGCCCGGCGAGAGATTGTCGCCCGGCTGGCGGGCGATCGTTCGCCGGTGACCGGTGATCCCTACGCGGATCGGATCGCGAACCCGGTGGCGGCGGTGCTGGAAGGCGACGACCGGGCCGTCGTCTCCATCTCAGGTGCCCTGGCCGGGGGAACCGCCGACTGGCTGGACATCCTCGGCGACCGCGACCTCGGCTTCGCGTTCTGGCTCCCGGAGGAGTGATCCGCCGTCACCTCAACCGCATTTCGTCGGGCGTGTCAGCGTCCACACCGAAAGTTCCTGTGGCGTCTCCCCAGGCATGCGCGCCGCACTACCGTGATGACATGTGGTGAGTTAACATCTCGGCCACCACCTCATGTTCCGTCGCCCGAAATGCTCCCCAAAAGGGCCATCTCCAGCCAAGCGGACCTGGCTTGACTGGAAGGGTTCGGAGATGTGCCGCCTCCAGACGGAGTTCAGCGATGGTCACGGCCCGCCATTCCTCGATGCCTTCCTCCGCCACCGGCCGCGGTCTATGGTCGCCAGCATCCACCAAGAACATATGAGAAGTAAATGCGCCTGGAATGCCTGGCACAGCCACTTCTATCCGCGGCACGCACATTGGCTTGATGACCGGCAACAGGAGGCCGAACTCCTCCTGTACTTCTCGTGCCAGGCATTCGTCGGGGCGTTCATGTGGCTCTATCGTGCCGCTGGGAAGGCGCCATTCGCCCTTGTGGTGGCCAGACATGCCCCTCGCGGGTTTGGGCAACCATCAGGACTTCCGCACGTTGGCCGTCTTCGATGAACTGAGCGGCCCATGCGGCGAATCGTGGGGAGGAGTTGCAGAGCGTCCGCAATTGGCGCGTCACCATGTGTACGCCTCTCTTGCGAGCGGCGACTCTTTTCAGGGTTCGTTCGGTCCGTTACGAATAGTTCGCCTCATGTTCATGCCGCCGCCGGTTGCGTCCAGGGTGTGTTGCAAAACGCGCGGGGTATCACGCTCACCACAGCCGCTAGAAGAGTTCCTTGGCGAAGATGACGATCGCGGAGGGGATCGTGAGCACCACGGAGCCGATCAGCACCCACCAGAAGTATTTCTTCTCCCGGCTCGCGCCAGTCGCGCTGAAGTCGATCGCCACGATCCGCAACCCGTTGAGCAGATGATAGATCACCGCCCCCACCAGCAGGATTTCCATCGGGATGATGAAGGGGTTGGCGTAGAACTCGACGGTATGATCGTAAACGTCCCGGCCCAGGCCGATCAGCATGATGTCGACGATGTGGATGAGCAGGAAGAAGAGGATGCCGATGCCAGTCGCCCGGTGCATGACCCAGGCGTACTGGCCCACGTCGCCCGTGTAGATCGGGGAGCGGCCTTCGCGCACGTGGCCGAACAGCCACACCCCGAGAGCGATCATCGCCGCGTAGGTGACAACCGCGAACACGAAGAGCGAGTAGCCAAGCAGGTCGCCGATCCACATTTCGCCGGAGAGCGGTCCAGTGTTCTCCCGCGACATCTCCTCGTCGAAGGTGATGATCGTGACCAGCCCGAGGACGGTGAAGACCGCGCCGAAAATCCAGAGCGCGCCGTAGCCGACCTGCCGGGCGCCCCGGCTCCGGAGGTAATCGGTGATCGAGAACCGCATCCCGATCAGCCCGTGCCACAACGCCGCCAGCAGGAGCAGGGTGTCGAACGTGCGCCAGAGGGGGTTGGCCCAGCGCGCCGAGACGAAGTCGAAGGTGGTTTCCGAGGGCACGTTGAGGTAGTGGGTGACGAAGAGGTGACCACCGGCCAGGAAAACCAGCGCCACGCCGGAGACCCGGAGGAAATACCAGTAGGCCTTTTCGAGGCCGGGGCTCATTGCCGATCCGAAAACCGAACGGGTACGTTCAGACGGCGCTACGGCCATGGTCGCTGGTTCCTCCCGATGTGATCGTCGTCGCGTCCTGAAGTTTCGCCCAAGTGTACCCGGATGCGACCGCCAACGCGCACCAAACGAGGCGGCGAATCGTCACCGGGCGCGATGTTTTTCGCGTCAGAGCCGGAGCTTGAAGCCGGTGTGCGAGGCCGTGAAGCCGAGCCGCTCGTAGAAGCGGTGGGCATCGGTGCGCGAGGCGTGGGAGGTGAGCTGGACGATGCCGCAGCCCCGCTCACGCGCCTGCCCGATGCACCATTCGATGAGGCGGGTTCCCAGGCCGGCGCCGCGTTGGCGGGCGTGGACGCGCACCGCCTCGATATCGGCGCGGCGCATCCCACGGTGCGAGAGCCCGGCGATGAACGTCATCTGGGCCGTGCCGGCCACCGCTCCATCGGCTTCCACGACGATCAGGAGCTGGTTGGGATTGGCGTCCACCGCCGCGAAGGCGTCGCGATAGGGCGTGAGGTCGTGCGGGGTTTCCCGCATGGCCCCGAGCGGATCGTCGGCCAGCATGGCGACGATCGCGGCGATGTCACCTTCGTTCGCCCGCCGGAACACGGGGTCAGCCATCGGTCCGCTCCCAGGCGCCGGATCGCCCGCCCGACTTCGATTCCAGCCGGATCGACTCGATCGTCATGCCCCGGTCGATCGCCTTCGTCATGTCGTAGACCGTCAGGGCCGCCGCCGAAACGGCCGTTAGCGCCTCCATTTCGACGCCAGTTTTTCCGAAGGTTGCCACCTCGGCCCGGATCGCGACCAGATCCTGACCAACTTCGAGCGAGACATCGACGTGCGTGATCGGCAACGGGTGGCAGAGCGGGATGATCTCGGCCGTGCGCTTGGTGGCCATGATCCCGGCGATCTGGGCCACGCCCAGCACATCGCCCTTGCCGGCGCGGCCTTCGCGGATCACGGCGGCGGTTTCGGGACGCATCCGCACGAGACCGCTGGCCACGGCGATGCGCCGGGTTTCGGGCTTGCCGCCGACATCGACCATGTGGGCCCCGCCCGCATCGTTGAAATGGCTCAGGCCGGCACCGGTCGAATCGTCTTGCGCGGGATGTGTCGTCATCTGGATCGTCTTTCGGTGGACCGTGCTTCAGGCGATTCCCGGATGGCGATGGATCGGGTAGAGTGTCCCGGTCAGCGCCAGACCAGCTCGTTATTGCATCGCCAGGGAGAGCCATCCATGACCAGGCAGCAAGCCCCGTTGATCTCCGGTATCGTAGCCGCGGTCGCCGCGTTCGTCATCTGGCTCATCATGGACAACTCGCTGACCAGCGCGATCATCTTCGCCGTCATCGTCGGCCTGCTCGCCTACGGCGTCTCCTGGTACCAGAACCGCAACCGGACCTGAATCGATCATGCCCCATCGGCCAGTCGCACCACCGGATTGTGGAGCGTGCCGATGCCGTCGATCGTAATTCGTACCTCGTCGCCATCCTCGAGCGTGAAGTCGTCCGGTGGGATGATGCCCGTGCCCGTCATCAGGAAGACGCCCTGCGGGAACGCATTGTGGCGAAAGAGGTAGTTCGTGAGGTCGTCGAACGTGCGGTGGATCTGGCTCGTCGAGGTCGCGTCCTCGAAGTGGACAGTGCCGTTGCGGTCGATGATCAGCCGGATCGCGAGGTCGTTCGGGTCCGCGATCTCGCTCGTCAGCGCGATCCACGGACCCAGCCCGGCGCAGCCCGAGTAGACTTTCGCCTGCGGCAGGTAGAGCGGGTTCTCACCTTCGATCGAGCGCGAGGAGACATCGTTGCCGGCGGTGTAGCCCACGATCTCGCCCCGGACGTTCAGCACGAGGACGAGTTCCGGCTCGGGCACGTCCCAGGTCGAATCGCCCCGGATCGCGACCGTGCCGCCGCTACCCGAGACTCGGCTCGCCGTCGCCTTCAGGAACAGTTCCGGCCGGGCCGCCTCGTAGACGAGGTCGTAGACATCCTTCTGGGTCGATTCCTCCATCCGGGCATCGCGGCTCCGGGAATAGGTGACGCCGGACGCCCACACTTCCTGGGTGTCGATCGGCGGCAGCAGTTCGACCGCGTCGAGCGCGATCGCCGCGCTGGGCTTGTCCATCGCCGCCCTGGCGACGGTCACCAGCTCGGCGGCGCTGAGTTGGAGCGCGGCCTCGACCGTCGCCGGACCATCGACCGCCGCTAACGGAAAGATCGCATCGCCATCGACATAGCCGAGCTGGGCCGCCGGGTCGTTGCCGTAGGTGTATCGCGCAATGGGCACCAGGGTTCCTCCCTCATCGAGTCGCCTCCATTCCAGATGCGGTCATCCTACGGCACCCGGTCACTGCCGTCATCCCGGATCGATCGCATAGTGGCACGGAACCGAGTCGCGCCCTGCCTGGACCGGGCGGACAACAGAATCGACCAAATCCGCGTTGGACAGACGTTCTTCATGGTCGATTCAGGTCCGCCCCTACGGCTCATCCGGATCATGGACGACGCGACACGTCTGCTGCCACCATGTGAATCACCTCCATCCTCCCGTCAAGATGGACCGCGCATTTCGACGAATGCCCGCCCGGAAGGCTATAGCATGGGCGGCTGCCGGTGCGGGAATTGGTATGGTAGATACACACATTCAGATAGAGATGGAGGGTCCCAATGAACAACCGCATGCACCGCGTTCGCACCTGTTCCCGGTTCGCCGGTATCTTCTTTGCATTCGTCCTGCTGGCGACCGGCCCGCTCGCGATCGCCACGACAGCACAGGAGTCCGCGTTCGATCCCGCCGCTTTCGATGTCGGGCTCGAACCGGTGGCCGAGGGCTTCGCGGCGCCGCTCTACGTCACCCACGCCGGCGACGAGCGGCTCTTCGTGGTCGAGCAGGCCGGGATGATCCAGACCGTCGAGGGGGGCGAGAGCGCGGAATCCTCGTTCCTCGATCTCACCGACCGGGTCGGCTCGGACGCCAGCGAGCGGGGGCTGCTCGGACTCGCCTTCGCCCCGAACTACACCGAAACCGGCCTCTTCTACGTGAACTACACCGATCTCGACGGCAACACGGTCGTCTCCCGGTTCGCCTCGCCCGATGGCGTGACCGGCGACCCGGAGAGCGAAGAGGTGATCCTGACTCAGGAGCAACCGTTCCCGAACCACAACGGGGGGATGCTCGCCTTCGGGCCGGACAATTACCTCTACATCGGTCTCGGCGATGGGGGAGGGCAGGGCGACCCCAACGGCAACGGTCAGAGCCTCGACACCTGGCTCGGCAAAATCCTCAGGATCGAGGTCGATCCCGACGAAACCGGTGGCGAGCCTTACGCGGTTCCGGAAGACAACCCGTTCGTGAGCGACAGCGAGGCGCGGCCCGAGATCTGGGCCTACGGCCTGCGCAATCCCTGGCGGTTCAGCTTCGACCGGGAAACGGGCGATCTCTGGATCGGCGATGTCGGGCAGAACGAGTACGAGGAAGTCAGTGTCCTCG
>JACCYX010000356.1 GCA_013696265.1 Chloroflexia bacterium | reverse complement strand
TCGAGTACAAGTCCGGGAAGCCGGGCGTGATGCACGCCTGCGGGCACGACGCCCACACCGCCATGCTGCTCGGCCTGACGCGGCTCCTGGTCGACCGCAAGGCGGAAATCGCGGGCACGGTCAAGGTGCTCTTCCAGCCGGCCGAGGAGGTCCCGCCCGGCGGCGCGATTGGCATGATCCAGGACGGCGCGCTGGAGGATCCTCACGTCGACGCCGTGCTCGGACTCCACGTCTCGTCCGAGACGCCGGCCGGCAAGATCGCGATGCGGGCCGGCGCCGGCTCGGCGTCGTCCGACCGGTTCCGGATCACGATCAAGGGCAAGGGCGGGCACGCCGCCTCGCCGCACGAGGCCGTCGATCCGGTCGTGATCGGCTCGCAGATCGTGCTGGCCCTCCAGACGCTCGTCTCGCGTGAAACGAACCCCATTGACGCCGCGGTCGTCTCCACGACGGCCTTCATCGCTGGCGATGCGTTCAACGTCATTCCCGACACGGCGGAGCTGCGGGGCACCGTCCGCACGCTCAACCAGGATGTTAGGGCGCACCTCGAAAAGCGGCTGGTCGAAGTCGCCACCGGCATCGCCAGGGCCGGTGGCGCCGAAGTCGTGGCCGATTTCATTCGCGGCTACCCCGGCATCGTCAACGACGAGGCGATGACGGAGATGGTGCGCCGTGCGGCGGTCGAGGCGGTCGGCGATGACAACGTGATCGAGTCGCCGATCGGGATGGGCGGCGAGGATTTTTCGTACTTCTCGCTGGAGCGTCCGGGTTGCTTCTTCAACGTCGGCACCCGCAACGAGGACCGCGGGATCGTCTGGGGCCACCACCATCCGCGGTTCGACGTGGAGGAAGAGGGTATGAGCGCCGGCATCGCCACGATGGGCAACGCAGTCCTCTCCTACCTCGGCTCCTGAGGTCACCACATACCATCGTCTTGCAAGCGGCCTGGCACCTCGCCGGGCCGTTTATGCGCAATGCCATAGTCAGACGAATCGTAGGGGCGGACCCCGATCGCAAACGCCTACTCCGCAACGACGCACAGGGTGTCCGCCCGGATGGTGGCGAAGGGGTTTCCCTTGCCGCCGCGCCCGCCCCAAGCTGTCATCCCGAGGAACGAGGGATCCCCCGCCGAAGGCGGTACACCTGGCCAGCAACCACGATACCGCTTCGTGCGGCGGGGGATGTCTCGCAAGCTCGACATGACAGCTTGAGGATGGAGCCGAGGAATGACGGTCCTGGATTTGGGCCCCTGCAACGTGGGAGCGGTTCCACGGCGGGACTTGACAACCGCACCCGTGGCGGTTTAACATCCCCGGATTCCTGTGGGAGCGCTCCCACCCCAATCGATCGTTGAACCTTCCAATGTCCGGGCCCGCCCAATGACGGACCCCCGGCATTCGATTTCACGGCAGGACTCATCGAGCCATGGTTCGTGACACGCGACGCCTGAACCTGGAAGACATCGCCGAAATGGCGGGCGTATCCCGTTCAACGGTTTCGCGCGTGCTCAACGACGATCCCAAGGTCAGCGATGGTGTCCGGGCCCGCGTCCGTGAGGTCCTGACCGAAACCCGGTTTCACCCAAACGCCGCCGCTCGCAGCCTCGCCACGCATCGCACCGGCATCATCGGCCTCGTCTTTCCCCGCGTTTTCACGATGATGTTCACCGATCCCTGGGCCTCCGTCCTGATCAAGGGCTGCCTCGAAGGCAGCGAGCGGGCCGACCTCAGCCTCGTCCACATGCTGGTCACCACCGACGACCAGGCATCGGTCGACCGCTTCTTCGAGCGGTCGGTGATGGGCCGTCACCTCGACGGCGTGATCCTCGCCTCCCACGTCCTCGGCGACAAGCTCGTGGCCCGGTTGCAAGAGAGCGATTTCCCATACGTGCTGGTCGGACGCGACGAACACCGCGCCGCCAACTTCGTCGACATCGACAACCGCCAGGTGGCCCGGATCGCGACCCAGCACCTGATCGACCACGGTTACCGCTCGATCTTTCACCTGAGCGGCCCGCCCGACCTCGTGACCGCCCTCGACCGCCAGGATGGCTTCTTCGACGCGATTCGCGCGTCGGGCATCGATCCCGATTCGGTCCGGGTGGAGTGCGGGTATTTCGAGCAGGTGACGGCGTTCGAGATCGTGCTTCGCCTCCTCCAGTCGCCGAATCCGCCCGACGCCATCTTCGCCGCCGACGACGCGATGGCGATCGGCGCGATCCAGGCCGCGCGCGAACTCGGCGTTCGCGTTCCGGAAGACATCGCGATCGTCGGTTTCGACGACATCGACATGAACCGGATGTTCCGTCCCCACC
>JACCYX010000344.1 GCA_013696265.1 Chloroflexia bacterium | reverse complement strand
GGAGGACCGACCCGGACGTATGCCCGCCAGGCCACCCCGGAGCTGACGCCCGTTCCCACCGAACCGTCCCTCCAGCGACGCCCCTCCACCACCTTCGGTGCCTATCCCTTCCAGTTGGGCGTCGCCTCCGGCGATCCGGCCGCCCACAGCGTCGTCCTCTGGACCCGGCTGGCGCCAGCCCCGATCGACGGCGGTGGCATGGACCCGGTTCCCTACGAACTCGATTGGGAGGTCGCGGCCGACGCGGGATTCGGCAACGTGCTCCAGACAGGGATCGCGGTCGCCGATCCCAACCTGGCCCACAGCGTCCACGTCGATGTCACCGGTCTCGATCCCGCCACCGAATACTTCTACCGCTTCATGGTTGGCGGCGAAGTCAGCCAGGTCGGCCGGACCAAGACGGCGCCCGCGGCGGCACAGGCGATCGAGTCCATTCGCCTCGGCATCGCCTCCTGTTCCAACTACGAGCACGGCTACTTCATTGGCTACCGCGACCTCGCCGCCCGCGAGCTCGACCTCATCCTTCACCTTGGCGACTACATCTACGAGTACGCCGCCAACGACTACAACGTTCGCGACCCCGAAAACCTCCGGCTGGTATCCGATGGCGAGACGTTGGCGCTACGCGATTACCGGAACCGCTACGCGATCTACCACACCGATCCCGATCTCCAGGCGGCGCGCGCTTCGGCGCCGCTCTCCGCCACCTGGGACGATCACGAGGTGGACAACAACTACGCCGACCTGATCTCCGAGACCAACGATCCGGTGGAACTCTTCCGGCAACGCCGTGCCGATGCCTACCAGGCGCACTACGAGCACATGCCGCTGCGCGCCTCGTCACTCCCGGTCGGCGAGAACATGACCCTCTACCGCGGCCTCCACTTCGGCGACCTGCTCGACATCCAGGTGCTCGACACCCGCCAGTACCGGACCGACCACCCCTCCGGCGATGGCGCGTACCCACGCAGCCCGGCCTCGACCGATCCCAACACGTCCTTGCTCGGCGTCGACCAGGAACGGTGGCTGCTCCAGAATCTGGACGCCTCGACGGCGCGGTGGAATGTGCTCGCCCAGCAGGTGACGATGGCCGAAACCTACTTCCCGCCGGAAGAAGGCGAGGCGATCGAGTACTACACCGACTCCTGGTCCGGGTATCCCGCGGCCCGCCAGCGGCTTCTGGACCACATCGCCAGCAACGGAATCTCCAACCCGATCGTGCTGACGGGCGACATCCACTCTTCGTGGGCGGCTGACCTGCTTGCCGATTTCGCGGATTTCGATTCGGACGTGGTCGGTTCCGAGTACGTTTGCACCTCGATCACCGCCGGCGGCGCGGTCGCGGATACGTGGGGCGAGGCCTACCGCGACGCCTTCGACTACATCAAGTTCTACGATGGCCGCCACGGCGGCTTCACCACGGTCGAACTCACCAGCGATCTCTGGCGGGCTGACTATTTCGTGGTCGACAACATGGAAGACCCCGCCTCCGGCGTCAGCCAGATCGCGACCTTCGTCACTGAAGACGGCACGCCCGGCATCGAACCAGCCTAGGAACGATCGGCTGACTTCACCATCGACACCCCAGCCCTGAATCTGGCACCTCAAGGGACCCGGCACCCCCCAAAAAGGCTATCTCTCCACCCCCGGAAAACCGGACGACGTATTGCATTGACACGACATTCTGATACAAGTGGAGGCAGAACGATCACGATAGGGTGGGGCTTGCCCCTGGAGGTTAGCGCATGAGTCTGCATCGCACATCCGCGCCGGCGCGGAACGCTGGTCCCGGGGTCCTGACCCGGCGTCGTTTCCTGCAGATGATCGGCGCCACCGCCGGCGGCGGGGCCGTGGCGAGCGCGATGGGGGCCTGGGGCCACATCGGGATCGCCGCCCAAACCACGCCGCCCATGATGGACGGTTCCGGAAACGGCACCAGCGTCATTGTGGTCGGGGCCGGTCCCGGCGGCTGCCCGGCCGCCTACGAACTCATGAAGCTCGGCTACGACGTGACGGTGATCGAAGCGCGCGACCGCCTCGGCGGCCACGTCCTCACCGTCCGCGGCGGCACTCGCACCACCGAGTACGGCAAGGGCGAGCAGGTCTGCGACTGGGACGACGAGAACATGTGGTTCGACGCCGGACCTTCCCGCATCCCGTTCTACCACCGCAGCTTCTTCCACTACGCGCAGGAACTCAACGTTCCCCTCATGGATCACAAGAACATCGACCTCAACGGCTGGGTCTACGCCGAGGACATCGCCGGCGGGCTCAATGGCAAGCGCATGCGGCTGCACGAAATGCGGGCCGACATGGGCGGTTATACGTCGCAGCTCCTGGCCCAGGCGGTCAACCAGGAAGACCTCGACCTGCCGATCACGGCCGACGATCGCGATCAATTGATCGACTACCTCATCAACTGGGGCATCCTCTCGTCGGAGGACCTGACCTACGGACCCTCCGACCATCGTGGCTACACCGTCCTGCCCGATACGCAGTCGGCAGGCGAGATTGCCGATCCCTACGCCATGCAGGATCTGTTCCCCTTTGCCGCCGCCCTTCTTCAGTCGGCGGGCGGGTATCTGGCGACTACGCCGGTGTTCGACT
>JACCYX010000330.1 GCA_013696265.1 Chloroflexia bacterium | reverse complement strand
GGCGGCGGCATGACGACCTGGGGCGGCATCGACCCCGGCGAGTACTGGCTGGACGAGCAGGATGGCGAATGGTGCCATATGAAGTCCGAACAACTCTCGGACGATGGCAACTGGATCAACGTCTATGACGGTCAGGAAACGATCGTCACGGTCTACAACTGCAGCAGCGACCCGGGCGACAAGGGCAAGCCCGGCAAGACCCCGACCAAGTACCCGAACACGGGTCTCGGTCCCGACGAGGGACCAGGCGGACCGGCCGAACTTCCGGCCTTCGCCCCGCTCGCTGGCCTGTTGGCCCTGCTCGCCACCCGTCGTCGTAGGGTTGCCGACCTTGTGTCGGCCCCCGTTACCGGCCGTCAACGCCTTGGGGATGACTCCATGTTCCACACCCTTTCGCGCCGGAAACTGGCGGCCCTGCTCGCCGTGCCGCTCGGCGGAACCGCCCTTGTCCGTTCCGGCATCATGGCCCAGGGCGACCAGGTGATCGAGCCGATCGACGGCACCCCGCCGGGCGGGACCCCAGCCAGCCTCTGCCTTCCGGCGACACCCGGCGCCGAGGGCGACGATGCGGACGATTGCCCGCGGGGCGCGGTGCCGTTCAACCTGAAGATCGAGGCAATCGAGGTCGATGCCCCGGTCGAAATCCTCGAAACCGTGGGTGGGGTGATGCAGCAGCCGAGCGACGAAGCCCACGTCGCCTGGTACAAGGAAACCGCGCGGCTCGGCGAGACGGGCAACCTCCTGATCGCCGGCCACCTCAACTGGTGGGGACATCCCGAAGCCGTCTTCTTCGACCTCGGCACGCTGCGCGAGGGCGACGAGGTGGTGTTGCTCGACGAGGAGGAGAACGCCTTTACCTATGAGGTCGAATGGGTGCGGCAGGAGAGCAACCTCGAACCGCCCGCCGAGGAGGTGCTGGGCATGACCGGGTACGAGGCGGTCACGCTGATGACCTGCGGCGGCCAGTGGGACAGCTCGATCAGCGAGTACGACGAACGGACTGTGGTACGCGCGATGCGGGTCGCCGACGAGGGCACCCCCGAAGCCTGACACCCGATCACGGGCGGCCGCCCCGGCCAACCCTGGGGCAGCAAACACCGGAGGCACCGGATCCGCTCGAGGGGTCCGGTGTTTCCACGACCCCAGGAGTGCCGAGGATCGGTACATTCGTCGATGGCGCGCCCGTTACCCAGATCCACCCAGCCGTTTCCTCACGCCATTGTCAACGCCGATCGCGGTCCCGGCCGCTGGCTCCCGTCGCCGCGTTGACAGACGCCTCGCGGTGCGTCAAGGTGATTGTATCTTCAGGTGTGTTGTCGCATGGGTGGACGCCATGACCACCGTATCGCCCACCGCTCACCCGCATCGCATCCCGGTGCCGCGAACGCCGCTGATTGGACGCGGCAGCGAGGTTGCCGAGGTGATCGCGCTGCTCGCGCACCCAGACACATCCCTCCTGACCCTGACCGGTCCCGGCGGTGTCGGCAAGACCCGTATCGCCCTGCGGGTGGCCAGTGCCGCCGAACACCACTTCCCGGATGGCGTGACCTTCGTGCCGCTCGCCTCGACGCACGATCCCGACGGCGTACTCGCGGCAATCGGCCAGGCGCTCGGCGTGCGGGAGGCAGGCCACCGGACGTTGCCCGACCAGATCATCGAAGAGCTCACGGGATTGGAGATCCTGTTGGTCCTCGACAACTTCGAGCATGTCATCGCGAGCGCGCCGGATATCGCCGGCATGCTGATCGAGCTTCCTTTCCTGACGGTGCTCGTGACGAGCCAGGTTCGCCTGGGCCTCACAAACGAACGAATCGTTCCCATTTCACCCCTGTCCCTTCCCGTACCTGACGACAACCAGCCAACGGCCGACCTTGCCGGGACCGACGCGATCAGGTTGTTCGTGTCCCGCTCCCAATCCGTCCATCCAGGCTTCACCCTTTCCGATGACAATGCGGCCGCCGTCGCCGGAATCTGCCGCCAGCTCGACGGGCTGCCGCTCGCGATCGAACTGGCCGCCGCCCGCGGCAACGCCCTCCCTCCGATCGTGCTGCACGACCGCCTGGCGCAGAGCTTTCTCGGAACGCTGACAGGTAGCGCTCCCGACCGCCCGGCACGTCAGCAAACCATGCATGCCGCCGTTGCCTGGAGTTTTGGCCTGCTCACCGTCGCCGAGCAGCAGTTCCTCCAATGTGTCTCGGTGTTTTTGGGTGGGTTCACGCTCGAAGCCGCCGAGGCCCTGTGGAGCACCTTTGGAGAGCCCACGATCGATACCCTGGCAGGGGCGACGTCGCTCGTCGACAAGAGCCTCCTGCGCACGACGGAGGAGGGCGAAGGCGAGCCCCGCTACATCATGTTCAAGCCGATCCGCGAATTCGCGCTCGATCGGCTCGGGGCGGCCGGTACCGCCACCCGCCACCAGCACGCAACCTGGTACGTGGGCCTCGCGGAGCGCGCGAATGTCGAGCTGCTTCGTCAGGACCAGGCCGCCTGGCGCAAGCGGCTCACCGTGGAGCATGGCAACCTGCGGGCGGCCCTCGCGTGGTCGGTTGATCACGACCCCGAGCTCACACTCCGGTTGGTCAACGCCCTCTGGTTCTTCTGGTACGCGGAAGGCCATCTGGCGGAGGGCAGGCGCTGGCTGGAACGTGCGCTCGCGGTGGAAGCCGACGCCGTGCCGGTCCTGCGGGCCTTGACCCTGAACAACTTCGGCAACCTCGTCTACGAGCTTGGCGAGCTTCAGCTCGCGCGCGACCTGTACGAGCGGAGCCTGGCGCTCCGGCGGGAGATCGGCGACCGGAACGGGATCGCCAGCGCCCTGAACAACCTCGGCATGCTGGCCACGGCGCACGGCGATCTCGACGATGCCAGGCAGTTGCTCGAAGCGAGCCTGGCGCTCCGGCGGGAGATCGACCCCGTGCATATACCGGCAACGATCATGAACAACCTCGGTGATCTGGCGATCGCTGAAGGGGACGCCGCCGCCGCCCAGCGGTGGAATGAGGAGGCGCTGGCCGTCAGCCGGGAGCAGGGGAACATCCGGCGGGTCGCCCATTCCCTCCACAATATCGGGCTCGCGCTCCGCTGCCGGGGCGACGACATCGCCGCCCGGAGCCTGTTCGAAGAGAGCCTGAAGCTCTTTCAGGAGGTCAACGAGAAGTCGGGGGTGGCCGCTGTGCTTCAGAGCATGGGGCGTGTGGCTGTGCGCCAGCGGAAGCTCGGCCAGGCCCGCGCGCATTTCATCGGTGCCCTCGGGCTCCATCGCCAGGTGCTGGATCGCCGGGGACTGGTGCGTTGCCTGGAGGGTGTCGCGTTGATCGCGGAGTCCACCGGATATCCCAAGGTCTGCGTCCAGCTCTTCAGCGCCGCCGCGGCGATCCGCGGCGAGGTGATGCCGCTCCAACCACCCGGGGACACGGTGGACGCCGTCGCCGCGCGGGAGCGTGCCCGGGCGAAGCTGGGGAACTCCGCCTTTGAGACCGCCTGGATCACCGGCAGCGTGAGTTCCCGTGACCGGGCGATCGACACCGCCGTGGCGCTGCTCGGGTCCCGCGAATCGGCGGACTCGGTCCTCAGCCGCCGGGAGCGAGAGGTCCTGCGACTGGTTGCCCAGGGGGCCTCTAACCAACAGATTGCGGACATCCTGTTCATCACCGTCCGCACGGTGAAGGCGCACGTGACCAGCATTTTCACCAAGCTCGATCTCCCTTCCCGGTCGGCCGTGGTCGCCTTCGCGCACCGCAACGAGCTGGTCTGAGCAACGAGGCGAGCCCGTGCCGGACCCCGCACTATGGGATGTGCCGGCGACAGGCGCCATGAGCACCCCTTCTCGGTCCTCGCTCGACGTCCACCCTTCCCTGCTCCCCACAGCCAACACCGCACCTGCCTGGCGTGAATTGGACCTTGGTACGATGTGCCAGCCCCACGGATCCGGATACTGAGGACTGTCGATCGACATCGGGTCCTGTCCGGAAGCGTATCGCGCACACGTCACCAGACGTGTTCCAGGGGAAATGCCATGTCAATCCATCGCGCACGCCGCTCAAGGCGAAACGTGCCTCGTCACCCGTTGCTGTTCTTCCTCGGATTTGCCGTCCTCTTGTTGGCGCCTGTGTTCGACACGATCGGCAACGCTCAGGTCTTGCCGGTCCAGGCCCAACCGACCGCGACCCCGACCGAGGTTGTTGATCCGTCGCTCCAGGCCCGGCCCACCCCAACGCCCACGCCGCGCGTGACCGAGGAGCCGGAGGAGCCGGACGAGATAACCGATGACGTCCAGGCCAACCCCACCGCCCTGCCAGTGACCGAAACGGTGGTCGACGACATCGCGCCGAACCCGGAACCCGCCACGCTGACCCTCACCAAGGGTGTCTGCGACGATTCGGGCTTCGATCCCTACGCCGAAACGGGGCTAGACACCTTCCAGGCTGCCTGTTTCAGCCCGGACGGCGAGTTCGAGTTCACGGTCGCCAATGGGGCCGGGTTCTCTGAAACGGCATCGACCAGCCTCGGTTCGGTGCTGTTTACCGTGCCGGCAGGCACGATCGTCATCACCGAAACGATCCCGGACGGGTTCGGCGAGCCGGCCGTCTTCTGCTGGTCGAGCCTGTTCCCGTCACCCGCCGCCCAGCCGTTCCTCGGCAACGGGCCGAGCTGGAACGTGGCCGAAGGCGAGCAGATCGAGTGCTGGTGGTTCAACGTCAGCGAGCCCGAGCCGCCGGGCCACACGATTCGTGTCACCAAGCAGGTCTGTCCCGACGGCTTCGCGATTCCCGACGACTACTGGACGATCGCGAACGGCTGCACCGATCGCCTCGACGGCATTGGCTTCGCCCTGACCACCGATAGCGGAACGGTCGATGGCCTGACCGACGCCAACGGCGAGATCGAGTGGACGGGTGTCGACCTCGGCACCAGTGGCCAGGTCCAGCTCGATGAGGATATCCCCGACGGCTACGGCGAGCCGGTCGTTTGGTGCGTCAACTTCCCACAGGAAGCGGCCGACGCCCAGGACTTCGATTTCTTCGAGGTCGCGGCTACCGATGGCCTGGCTGCGGTGACGCCGGAACAGCACGAGCCCTACATCTTCTCCTGTACCTTCTTCAACATGGCGGGCGATGGCGCCCCCGGCGACCTGACGACTGATAACCTCCAGGAAGGCGGAGCCGGGAACACCGTTACGGTCATCACGCGCCGCTGCCCGATGGGCGTGGTCGAGGACGCCGGGTTCGACGATTATCAGGCGATCTGCACCCAGGAACACGACGACATCGCGTTCACGCTCGACCACGCCGGTGGGTCGTTTCCCGGAACGACAGCCGGCGGCCTGGTGCAATGGACGGATGTGCCGCCCGGTGACTTCGCGATCGAGGAAACCGTGCCCGCCGGGTTCCTCGATCCCCTCGTCTGGTGCGGCTTCAACCCATCGATACAGCTGCCCGGCCTGATGCCCTCCGCGGGCGGACTCGTCACCGGCAGCTTCGGGAACGGCGGGTCCGAGTACGTCTGTTACTGGTTCAACATCCAGGATCCAGATGCCAACAACTCGATCAGCATCAACACCTACGCCTGCCCGGCCGGTGTGCCCTACGTCAATGATGACGACTTCTACAAGGCCAACTGCCCGGAAAGTCACCCAGGCGTCGAGTTCGCGTTGAGCGCGCCGCACGGCGTGTTCCCGGACACGACCGACGGCGACGGCATGGTGGCATGGACGGCGGTCCCGCTGGGCGAGTCCTCGGTCCAGGAAACGATTCCGGAAGGCTTCGGCGAACCGGTCGTCATCTGCAACTTCGCCACCACTGTCCCTCATGGCCTGCCGTTCGAGGATGGTCCCCTGAGTCGCATCCAGTCGCCCAGCGGGCTCGTTTCCGCCCCGATCGACGAGCCGAACGTCGACTACCGCTGCTCGTGGTTCAACATCCCCGACAGCGGCCCCGAGTCGCGTGTCCTGATCGACAAGCGGATCTGCGCGGACGATGTCGATCTCGTCCTGACCGATGACAACGTGATCAACGACATCATCACCGCCTGCCCGGAGACTGGCGACGGCTTCGAGTTCACTCTCGATCACGCCGAAGGTTCGTCCACCCAGGCAATCGTGGATGGCGCCACCTGGTGGGACGGCGTGCCGAACGGCCCCATCACCGTGACCGAGGAGATTCCGGCGGGTTACGGCGAGCCGGTGTGGTACTGCTCCACGAACCCAATCGACGAGAGCGGTGACGTGCTGCCCAGCGGGGTGTGGGCGTTGGGGAACGCACCAGGCGGGGTGCTCGACGATTCCCTCGACGAGCCGTATGGCGAGGTTTTCCACTGCTGGGTCTTCAATGTCCCGGTCGAGGACGAGGAAAACAGCGTCACCATCCTCAAATGGCGCTGCCCGGAAGGTTCCGGGTCCGACGAGGACCAGGCCTGGTACGAAGCCAACTGCGTCGAGGAGCACGACGGCGTCGAGTTCAGGGTAGCGTCCGATATCGGCATCGCGGTCATGGAGACGGCTGGCGGCGGCGTCCAGTTCGATGGGCTTCCCGCCGGCGCCGTCAGCAGCCAGGAAACGATTCCCGAGGGATTCGAGGCGCCGGCAGTGTTCTGCGCGACCGACGCCGGCTGGGACGCCTACCCGGCCCCAACCGGGCATTGGCAGTACGAGTTTGCCGCCGATGGCCTGGATCAGGCGCTCGCCTGTCACGTCTACAACATTCCAGGCCAGCCGGGCAGCGTCACCGTGCTCAAATGGACTTGCCCGGCCGGCTACGACCTCTTCGCCGATGGCGCCGACCCCAAGGTCGATTGCGCGGAAGCAACGAACGGCATCGAGTTTCAGTTCGGACTCGCCAGCGTCGAGGCGGAGGCGGCACTCCAGGCCACGGGCGACCTGATCGACGGCGGCGTCATCTTCGACGATCTCGAACCGGACACGTACAAGGCCGTCGAACTCGTGCCCGAAGGCATCGGCCAGGTCTTCGTCCTCGAATGCACCGGGCACATCATGGGCGTGCTCCAGCCGTATCCGCTCCAGATGGGCAATGTGCTGGAGATCGACCTCGACGCCGGTGAGCACCTCGTTTGCCACTGGTACAACGTTCCCGAGCCCGGCGGCGGGACGATCATCGTCACCAAGTACACGTGTACCACCGAAACGTTCGTCTCCGAGGTCGAGTGCGAAATCGAGGAGGATGGCCAGGCGTTCGACCTGCTGCACTGGAATGTGGGAGAAGGCGTCTGGGAGGTGATCGACACGGAGGTCACCGACGGCGTGGGCGTGATCGCCTGGATCGAACTCGAAGCGGGAGATTACGGCCTGGACGAGCACGACGGCGAGTGGTGTCACCTCACCACGCTGCCGGTATTCGGCGAGGGCGACTCCTTCTACGTCTATGAGAACGAGGAAACGATCGTCTCGGTCTACAACTGCGATGGCGAGCCGGGCAAGCCTGGCGACACCCCGGAGAAGTACCCGAATACCGGCGTTCCGCCTGGCGCCCGTGATGACAACCGTTTCCAGCCCTGAACGCCACGGCGACGGAACCGATCTCCTCGCTGTGTTCACCGGGTCCCCGTACCCATCGCCGTCGTGTCGTGCCTTTTCGATCGCAAGCGCACCTGATGCGTGTTCCGGAGGAGTTTCCCATGTTTGCCAGCAAACGCTCGACATCCCTTCGCCCCTTCGTGGTCCTCTTCGCCTTCGCCTTGCTGCTCCTGGTCCCGGTCATGACCGCTGTGGCCCAGATCGACCCGGTTCGTACCTCGCCGACCCAGGCGCCAACGGCGACGATGGGCGCGCTCCAGGCCAATCCCACCCAGCCGCCCGAGCCGGATCCGATCGACGATATCCAGGCGAATCCCACGAACACGCCTACGCCCCGCCCGCCCGATGGACCGGACGATGTCGTCGCCAATCCGACCGACGCGCCGCGCGGACCGGACGATGTCGTCGCCAACCCCACCAGGGAGCCCGAGACGGTGATCGATGATTTCCAGGCGAATCCGACCAAAGCTCCCGAGCCGGTGATCGACGATCTCCAGGCCAACCCCACCGAGTCCGGCACCCTCACTGTCCGCAAATGGGTCTGCCCGGCGTTCTACGATCCATTGGCGGGTTCCCCGCTCGACGATTGCGCGGAGTCGCTCGATGGGATCACGTTCGAGCTCGACAATCACGATCCGGGCCAGCCCGACCTCCTCGCGGTCACCGGCGACGTGATCGACGGGGCCGCCTTCTTCGAGCCCGAGCCGGGCACGTACTCCCTGGCGGAACAGATTCCCGATGGCTACGAGCAACCATTCCTGTGGGACTGCACGGGGCTCAACAACGCCGCCGCCATGGGGCCGCTCTCGACCATCAACTTCTACCGGATCGTGATCGGCCCCGGTCAGGACATCGGGTGCGACTGGATGAACGTGGTCGATAACGACAACCACATCGTCCGCGTCCACGCGTACGCCTGCCCCGAGGGCGTCAACCCCTCGGATAGCTACTGGACCACGAGCACCGAGTGCGTCGACCCAATGGAGGGCGTCGCGTTCTCGCTGACCACCGATGGCGGCATGGGCGATGGCCTCACCGATGCCGGCGGCAGGTTCTTGTGGACCGATGTCGACCTGGGCGATAGCGGTGAGATCCAGATCGTGGAAAGCATTCCCGCTGGCTATGGTGAACCGGAGGTGTGGTGTGTCAGTTCCCCGGTGTTCGCGGGCGACGCCCAGGACTACGAGTTTTTCCAGGTCCAGGCGGTCGATGGCCTGGTCACGGCATCCCCGGCACAGCATGAGCCCTACCGCTTCAGTTGCTTCTTCTTCAATGACGGCGAGGGCGGTGTCGGCGCGATCGACGATGTGCTGGTGGCCAACCCGACCGAAGCGCCGGAGACGGTGATCGATGACCTCCAGGCGAATCCAACCGTGGTGCCCGGCATCGATGACATCGTGGCCAATCCCGGCGCCGGCACGGTGCGTGTGATGAAGCGCGATTGCCCGCTGGGCGTGGTGGAAGACGCGGTCCTCTCCGAATACCTGGTCATCTGTACGGAGTCGCACAACGGCGTCGAGTTCACCCTCGATCACGCGGGAGGGTCTGAGGCCGCCGTCACCGCGGCTGGCGAAGCGGTGTGGACCGGGGTTACCCTCGGCGCCTTCGCGATCCAGGAAACGCTCCCGCCCGGCTACGGGGACCCCATCGTCTTCTGCGGCTTCACGGAATCGCCCGGCGGTGGGGTCCAGCATCCGTCCCTGAAGCCATCCGCTGGTGGTCTGGTGACCGGCGCGCTGGTGCAGTTCGGCTCCGAATACGCCTGCTCCTGGATGAACGTTCCGAGTGACCCCGATAACGTGATCGATGACCTCCAGGCCAATCCCACCGGGACAGCCAACGATCCCGATCATGCGTCGGAAGATCGCAACCCGTCGAACGTGGCTGGCGCCTTTCGCTCACGGTGAGGCCGTCAGCCAGTGCCATATCCCTCTGCACGGGGGAACCTTGCGTATGGAAGGCTCCCCCGTGGTTCATGCGCCGGTGGTTCACGTCGGGTAGTATGGGCAACGCATCCACCTCCGTCGCCGGTCCCGAAGGCGTTCCATCGCGGTGGCGCGA
>JACCYX010000297.1 GCA_013696265.1 Chloroflexia bacterium | reverse complement strand
CTTCGCTGCCGCAACCGTACAAGGTGGCATGGGAGCAACAAACGAGATGCCTGTTCAGCGAACCGTCTTGCGGCTGAACGTTCCCGCCCAAGCAAAATCACACGGCGCACCCGATGCGTAGCACAACCCGTCTCCCGTGGTAATATGGGCCATCCGATGCGGAATAGTGACCGGATTCCCCTTCCACTGGAATCCAGCGGGAGCCGGTTCGCCATTCCCTGAACCGCATATCGCCGACGCTTCGAATCGGTCGCGGATCGCGTGCTCCCCCGCAACGGTCCGGAAAGGGATGCACCGATGAACGTGTGTTTGCCGCCGCAACCTCGGCTTTCGCGACGAAGGTTCCTTTCCCTGGCCGCGGCCGCCTCGGCCGTGCCGATCCTGACCGGTTGCGCCGACACGTTCACGTCGGACGACGAAGACGGCATCACCCTCAACCTCTGGTACTGGAACCGCTCGATCCTCGACGGCCTGTTCCCGATGTTCGAGGGGGAGAACGCCGGCATTCGCGTCAACAACCAGAAGATCGGCGGCAGTTACGGGTCCGCGTTCCGCACCACGCTGGCCGGCAAGGCGTTCGTGCCGGATGTGGCGGCCCTCAACGTCGACGTCGCGACCTATTTCCCGGCCGAGGATCAGTTCGAGGACCTCCAGGAGTTGGGGGCCACCGCCGTCAAGGACCAATACCTGGAATGGAAGTGGCAGGCGGGCGTCACGTCCAGCGGCAAGATGATCGCCTTTCCCATGGATACCGGCCCGACCGCGCTCTTTTACCGCGCCGACCTCTTCGATCAAGCCGGCTTGCCGTCCGAGCCAGCCGATGTCGAGGCGGCAATGGGCACGTGGGAGGATTTCTTCCAGGCGGGCGCCCAACTGAGCGGGGCCTTGCCTGAGGTGTCGCTGACCACGGCGGTGCCCAACATCCTGGGGCAGGTGATCTCCCAGGGCGCCGATGTCTACGTCAGCCGCGACAACGCCTATATCGGGAACCAGGATCACATGCGCCGGGCATGGGACATCGCCGCCGGCGCCAAGCGGCTGGGCGTCGCGGTTGAGGTCGATCCCTTTACCCCGGACTGGAGTGCGGCGATGAACAACGGCCGCGTCGCGACGTTCGTCGGCGCGGTCTGGATGAAGCAGCCGTTACTGGAAGGGGCGCCGGACACCGCCGGCAACTGGCGGGTGGCGAGGCCCCCGGGCGGCGCCGGCAACAACGGCGGCTCGTTCATGGCGATCCCGACGGCAACGAACCACGCCGAAGATGCCTACCGCCTCGTCGAGTTCCTCCAGTCGCCGGCGAATCAGCTCCGGGCTTACTCCGAACTGAGCCTCTTCCCGTCCACCCCGGAGGTTTTCGACACGCCGGAGATGAACCATCCGGAGCCGTTCTACGGAGGCCAGAACACGACCGAGGTCTTCGCCGCGGTGGCGCGCGAGATTCCCAACTATTACTTCGACCCCAGCTACAACATCGTCAACGGCATCCTCATGCAGGAGATCACCAACGTGGCGTCCCTCGACAAGGACCCGGATGTGGCCTGGGACGATGCCCAGTCGCGGATCCGCCGCGAACTGGCGCACAAGATGCCGTCTGTCGCGCTCGATGGGTAGGGAGAGGGACACCTCATGGCCACCACGGAGACCACGGCTGGCACGGTGGGAACGGAGCGCCCGTCGGTCAGCCCAACGCGCCAATGGCTGTCGCGCTACCTCCCGCTCTACCTCGCGATCTCGCCGTTCTACCTGCTCTTTCTCGTCTTCGGCTTGTTCCCAATCGGCTTCGCCTTCTACCTCGCTTTCCAGAGCTGGGACGGCATCGGACCGATGCAGTACGTCGGGTTCGAGCAGTTCCGGTATCTGCTGACCGATGAAATCTTCCTCAAGTCGATCGTCAACACCTTCCAGATCTGGATTATCTCGACCGTCCCGATGCTGCTGCTGGCCCTCGGCCTGGCTTTCCTGCTCAACCAGCCACTTAAAGGCAAGACGGCCTACCGGATCGCCTTCTTCCTCCCCAACGTCACCTCGCTGGTGGCGATCGCGATCATCTTCACCTCGATCTTCGGCAACGAGTTCGGGTTGCTGAACGCCGTGATCCGGGGCCTGGGCGCGGAGCGTTTCGCCTGGCTCGATGACGAGTGGGGGATCAAGGTCGCGATCGCGACGATGGTGGTCTGGCGGTGGACGGGCTACAACGCGATCGTCTACCTGGCCGGACTCCAGGCCATTCCCGATGACCTCTACGACGCCGCCAAGATCGACGGCGCGACGACCTGGAAGCTCTTCACCGACATCACCGTACCCCTCCTGCGCCCGGTGATCCTCTTTACCGTGATCATCTCGACAATCGGCGGCATGCAGCTCTTCACTGAGCCGCAGATCCTGGTCGGCAACACCGGCGGTCCCGGCCAGGAGGGCCTGACAATGGTGCTGTACCTCTACGAGCAGGCCTTCGTGCAGAACCAGTTCGGGTACGGCGCGGCGATCGGGTGGGGGCTGTTCGTCATCATCGTGGCGTTTTCGCTCTTCAACTGGAAGGTGCTCAACCGGCCGGGTGATTCGTGAGGCGCGCGCGAGGTACGGGGGAGGAAACCACATGAAGCGGCCATCCACCGGAAAACTGCTGATGCACCTGGGCCTGGCGCTCGGCGTGATCGTCTCGGTCTTCCCCTTCTACTGGCTGCTGGTGATGGCCACCAGCGAGACTGAGGACATCTACCAGTACCCGCCCAAGCTGACCCTCGGTCCGTACCTCTTCGACAATTTCGGGCGCGTGCTGGATTCGATCGACTTCTGGGGGTCGTTCGGCAATACCGTTTTCGTCGCGCTGTCGACGACGGTCCTGACCCTCTTCTTCGCGTCGTTGGCGGGGTTCACCTTCGCCAAGTTCCAGTTTCCGGGACGGAACGCGCTCTTCATCATCCTGCTGGTGACGATGATGGTGCCGTCGCAACTGAGCACGGTGCCGTTGTTCGTGGTGATGGCCAACCTGGGCTGGGTGGGATCGTTCCAGGCGTTGATCATCCCTGGCGCGGCCGGGGCGTTCGGCATCTTCTGGATGCGGCAGTACAGCCAGGGCGCGATCCCGACCGACCTCGTCGACGCCGGGCGGCTCGATGGCTGTAACCACCTCCAGCTCTACGCCAACGTCGCGCTGCCGTTGCTCCGCCCGGCGCTGGCCTTCCTCGGCATCTTCACCTTCATCGGCTCGTGGAACGACTACTTCTGGCCGCTGATCATCCTGATCAACCCGGACAGGCTGACGCTGCAGCCAGCGCTGGCGCAATTGAACGGCATCTACAGCGTCGATTACTCGATGGTGATGGCGGGAACGCTGATGGCGACGATCCCGCTGATCGTGATCTTCCTGATCGGCAGCAAGCACTTCATCGGCAACATCGCGGCGGGCGCGCTGAAGTCGTAGGCGCCAGGGCGCCACACCCAACAAGGAGTGACCTGTGCGACCGCGGATGCTGACCGGCGACCGACCCACCGGCCCGCTGCACCTCGGCCACCTGGTCGGTTCGCTGCGGAACCGGATCCTGCTGCAAGCAAGCTACGACGCGTATTTCATCGTCGCCGACCTGCACATGCTGACCACCAGGAGCGCCCCCGAGGACATCGCGGGCGTCGATCAACGGGCCGCCGGCCTGGTGCTCGACGCGCTCAGCGCCGGGATCGAGCCGGACCGCGCCGTCTTCTACCTCCAGTCAGCGATCCCGGAGGTCCACGAACTGGCGGGCTTGCTCCAGAGCCTGGTCACGGTTTCGCGCCTGGAACGCCTGCCTGCCCTGAAGGACATGGCACGAGACGCCGGAATCGACATGTCGTTCGCGCTGCTTGGCTACCCGGTGCTGCAATCGGCCGACATCCTCTCGGTGCGGGCCAACGCCGTGCCGGTCGGCAAGGACAACTACGCCTTCGTGGAGATCACCCGCGAGCTGGCCCGGCGCTTCAACGGCCGGTACGGCGAGGTCTTCCCGATACCCGAAATCATCGCCGGCGAGGCGCCGACGCTCGTCGGCACTGATGGCAAGCGCAAGATGAGCAAGAGCCTGGACAACGCGATCGCCCTCAGCGATGACGCGGTCACAGTCCGCCGCAAGGTGATGCGAATGTACACCGATCCCAACCGGACCAGCGCCGACGTGCCCGGCACGGTCGAGGGTAACCCGGTCTTCGCCTGGCTCGATGTCTTCGCCGTTGACACCGACCGCGTCGAGGAACTCAAGCGGCGGTACCGGGCGGGCGCGGTCGGCGATGTCGAGGTCAAGGAGTACCTGGTGGGCGTCGTCAACGACGTGCTGGAGCCGATGCGGGAACGGCGGGAACGGTTCTCGAAGCC
>JACCYX010000242.1 GCA_013696265.1 Chloroflexia bacterium | reverse complement strand
ATCACCGCGCCGATCCTCGACCAGTACGCATCGATCACGTTCGCGTCGGGTTGGCTGGATGTGGCCGAAAGCCACTCGTGCAGCCGTTGGCCGCCGTCACCCATTGGGTTGGCGGGGCTTTGGTTGGCGCCGGCGCTGAAGCCGTCGAGCGAGATCGATTGTTCGGCCACAACCACTGGCATTTCGGATCCTTTCCTACCTGACGAACCGGTACCGGATGTGCGTGACGTTCGGGGACTCGATAACGCGAACAGGATCGAATTTCAGGCGGGCGGCATCGATGCCATCGAACAGTCTGGTTCCCGCGCCGAGCATGACCGGCGAAATGTGGACCTGGATTTCATCGAGCCGCCCGGCGTTGATGCATTGCTGGATGATGTTGGCGCCACTGGACATTTGGACATCCTTGTCACCGGCGGCGGACTTTGCCTGGGCGAGGGCGCTTTCGATGCCACCGATCCCGAGCGGCGCCTCGGCTGAGACACCTGGACCCGCGATGAATCCATCAAGGGTCATGGTAATGTCCGCGAAAACGGTCGTCATGATCAGTGATGCCTCCTTTACTCCACTTTGATTCGCGCCGGACGAGGGTCCGGACGTTCCACCAGGCGAATCGGTGTTCTTCTTGCATGGTATGGATAGGATGCGGGACGCACATCAGCCCAGAGGAGGAATCGGCATCCTGCCTGGGACTGATTGACGCATGAGGGTGATTCCGCCTTCAATCGTCATCGACCCGATCGCCGGCTACTTCGCGATCTCCCAGATGTGGCCGCCGGGATCGCTGAAGCAGGCGGTTCGCACTCCCCACGGTCGATCCATCGGGCCATTGATCAAGACCACACCACGTCGAATGAGTTCCTCGCACCTGGCGTCCACGTCATCCACCGTGATGGTGAGCTGGATCCGGGATCCGGCCTCACGGGTTGCCGGCACCGCCGGCTCGATAAGTTCCCGCGCCGCGGTGGTCCTGAGCAGGTTGATGATCGTGTTTCCGAAATCGAACACCGTCGAGTCGTTGTCCTCGAAGGCGATCTTCAGGCCAAAGACCTCCTGGTAGAACCGCCTCCCGGCCTCCAGGTCCTCGACGAACAGCGTAATGGCGCTGATGCCCGTCGGCCACGATCCCGCATCGACATCTTTTTCCACAGCTTCAACCATGATGTTCCCTTGTCCAGGCGGCGGGTTCGTGCCCGGAGATTCACGGCTTGCCGGCTACGCCTATCCGCCAGAGATGGCGCCCAGGATCCAGAACGGCTCGCGGCCGCTCGCGATCACGTCGGGCAACGGCGTGTCCGGCGAATCGTGGGAGATGTCCCGCTCGCAGGCGAAGAACCGAACCATCGGCCGCCGCTGCTTCGTCTGGTGATCGCGGATCGTGCCGCGCAGGGTCGGGTACATCCCTTCGAGCACGTCGAGCACCGCGCTCGGCGTTACCGGAGCGTCTGGATCGAGGTCGAGTTCGACTTCCTTGCCAGTCCTGGCCAGGGTCCGGAGGTGAGGCGGCAGGATGACCCGGATCATCGGAGCGTCTGCACTTCCACCGACATCACCGCCGGCAGGTCGCGCACGATCGGCGCCCACGAATCGCCGGAATCGGCCGAGGCGTAGACCTGGCCGCCGGTGGTGCCGAAGTAGACGCCGCAGGAATCGAGCGAGTCGATCGACATCGCGTCTCGCAGCACGTTGACATAGCAGTCGCTCTGCGGCAGCCCGTTGGTGAGCGCCTCCCACTCGTTGCCGCCGGTGCGGCTGCGATAGACCCGCAACTTGCCATCGGGCGGGAAGTGCTCGGAATCGCTCTTGATCGGCACCACGTAGACCGTTTCCGGCTCGTGGGCGTGGACCTCGATCGGGAACCCGAAATCGCTCGGCAGGTTGCCGCTGACCTCGTGCCAGAGGTCGCCGGCGTTGTCGGTGCGCATCACGTCCCAGTGCTTCTGCATGAAAAGGGTATCGGGGCGGGACGGGTGCATGGCGATGTTGTGGACGCAGTGGCCGACTTCGGCGTCCTCGTCCGGGATGTACTCCGAGCGCAGCCCCTTGTTCACCGGGGTCCAGGCGGCGCCGCCGTCATCGGACCGGAAGGCCCCCGCCGCCGAGATCGCGACGTAGATGCGGTTCGGATCGACCGGATCGAGGATGACCGAGTGCAGGCACATGCCGCCCGCGCCCGGCTGCCAGCGGTTGCCGGTGGAGTGCGTGCGCAAGCCGGAGAGTTCGGTCCAGGTCAGGCCGGCGTCAGTCGACTTGAAGAGGGCGGCGTCCTCGACCCCGGCGTAGACGGTATCGGGATCGGTCAGCGACGGTTCGAGGTGCCAGACGCGCTTGAACTCCCACGGGTGCGGGGTGCCGTCGTACCACTGGTGGGTGCCGACTTCGCCCTGATAGCCGAACTCGTTGCCAACCGTCTGCCACGTCTGGCCGCCATCGTCGGAGCGATGCATGGTTTGGCCGAACCAGTCGCTGGCTTGCGAAGCGTAGATCCGGTTCGGGTCGACCGGCGACCCCTTGAGGTGGAACATCTCCCAGCCCCCGAAGTGAGGTCCAGAGACATCCCAGTCCTTTCGCCGCTCGTCCGACGTCAGGATGAAGGCCCCCTTGCGCGTCCCGACCAGCACTCGTACCCCGCTCATGCGTCTCTCCAATCCGCACACCAGCGTGTGCTCGCAAACGTCTCGCCCGGCAACGTACGGCGCCATATCCAGCCCTTGGACCGGGTGGCAACCGGTTACGACGATTGTAGTGTACGTACGGGAAGATTGCTTCTTCTGGCTTGCGGAATCCTGCCTCAGTGTCACCGTTGCTTGCCGTCCCAATCGGAATCCGGGGTGCGACGCAGCGTTTTGCGTGACAGCGTCGGCCGCATGGCGCTCAGACTCAAAATCCAGTGGCGCACCCGTTGGGACGGTGGGGATTGACTCCGCCTTGCCGCTCATATATAGTCATTCGACAATATAGCCAAAGGGAAATGCACCATGTGCGATGCGTCACCACAACTCGATCTCGTGTTCGGCGCCCTGGCCGATCCGACGCGGCGCGCGATCCTGGCCCGGCTTGCGGCTGGTGATGCCACGGTCAATGAACTTGTGGCGCCGTCCGGCTTCAGGCAACCCACCATTTCGAAGCACCTGAAGGTCCTCGAGCGCGCCGGCCTGGTGTCGCGTGGCCGCGATGCGCAATTCAGGCCGGTGCGCCTCAACGCGGCGCCGCTGGCCGAGGCCGTCACCTGGCTTGGCGCCTACCGGCAATGCTGGGAGGAGAGTCTCGATCAACTCGACGCGTACGTGAGCGAACTGAAGCAGAGGGGAACCGATGTCGAACCCGAGTGAACAGGTGGCGGAATCGACCGCCGATCGTGAAGTTGTCATCACGCGCGTCTTCGACGCTCCGGCGCGGCTCCTGTTCGAGGCGTACGGCAAACCAGAGCACATCCAGCGCTGGTTCGGTCCCCGGGGATGGCCGGTGACGCTGTGCGAGATGGATTTCCGGGTAGGCGGCCGGTACCGGTTCGCGATGACCGGCCCCGACGGCACGCGGGGAACGCCGTTCGGCGGCGAATACCTGGAGATCGAGCCGGACCGGAAAATCGTGTACGACAACGCATTCGAGACGCCCGGCGCCGAACGAATGATCGTCACGATCACCTTTGAGGAGGACGCCGGGCGGACGACGCTCACCGTCACGACGCTGTTCGGGTCGGTCGCGATGCGGAACGCACACATGGGCGCGGGGTATGAACAGGGCGTCGGTTCCGGGCTCGACCAGCTCGCGGACCTGGTCGCCGCAATGCAAGAGGAGGAGAGTTCATGAGGAAGATCATCGTCTCGACATTCGTCACGCTGGATGGCGTCATGGAGGCGCCCGGGGGCGAGCCCGGCCATCCGCACACGGGCTGGGTCGGGGGCTACATGGGGCCGGAGGAAGTCCAGTACAGGCCGACGAGGCGCACCAGACGGAATCGCTGCTGGTGGGACGGGTGACTTACGAGTCCCTCGCCGGGGCGTGGCCGACCTACACCGGCGAGTTTGCGGACCGGATGAACGCGATACCCAAGCACGTCGTTTCGACCACGCTCGAGAACCCGGAGTGGCGCAACTCGACCGTAATCCGGGGCGACATTCCCGGCGCGATCGGCCGGCTCAAGGCGGCGGACGGTGGCCCGATGCTGGTCATCGGCAGCCGAACGCTGGTCCACACGCTGATGGCGCACAACCTCGTCGATGAGTACCGGATGATGGTCTTCCCGGTCGCGGTCGGTGGCGGCGGTCGCCTCTTCCCGGAGTCGCCGAACAAGACGGTGCTGAAGCTGGCGGACACCCGAACCTTCGCTTCCGGGGTGGTGGTGCACACCTACCAGCCGGTGGCTGGCTGAACCGCGGGCCTTTTCCTGATGGTTGGAAGATTGAGCCGGAGAGGGCGGGCCAATGCGGCCCGCCCTCAGATTCGTTCGACTCCAGAAACTGGTTGATCGGAGCGTCCAGAGACGGCGACCCATCATTGGAAGCGGTCGAGTTCATCTCGACTTGGTAGCGGCAAAGACTGACCCGCTACGCTGCCCTCGCAAGCTCGGGACGCTACCAGGGCGGGCTCAATCCTTCCAGAACGGATCGTTGGGATCCTTGGCTTCCCAACCCAGGATGTAGACGTCTGTCCGGCGAGTTGTGAAATCCGGCTTCCGATCTGGAAAGGTGCCCTTAGCGTAGGCCTTGATGATGGGAGTCCGATCCGGTTCCGAGAGCTGCGGAGCTGGTTCCGCCATGACATCTTGCGCGAACATGATGTCAGGATCGAGCAAGACGGATTGGATTGTCGATTTGGTCATCGTGACCTCCGCTTCAGTTGCTGGAAGAATCTGGCTCGGTGCTGCTCATACGTTCGTCCCAATTCATTCTCGGCTAGCGTAAAAGCGTCGTTGAAGGGTGCATGCAGATCCAGCCAAGCCTTTTCGCATGTTACGCCCGTTGGGTCGAGAAAGTCGATGTGAGCTTCATCATGGGGTGCGATGCACGATTTTGCGTGGGGGCTCGGTCTAGAGCGTCATGTACGGTTAACGACGGTGGAGTTTGCTGAAGACGCATCAGTCCACATGGGAAGCGCGAACGTCGGTTGGCGCAGGCACGCCATGCAAAATCTCGCGACATACCCCCCAAACCCGAAAAGTTCCCTGGCCCAGGCCCTTGACAACCCGGCACGCTTTGTATAGAGTGTACGTACAGATAGGACGTCACCTACCTGATATCGGAACAAGTGACGACCCAAGCGGGGCCACACCCAGCATTTCGTGGCCGCCACGCCCAACGCCAGGTGCCTTCTCGGCGTGGCCACCGCCGCCGGACACGGCGGCCGGTGAACCGCAAGGGTATGTGCGTCCAGCGGGTTCCGATGGGGCAGAAGTGAACGGGCGTCGGAGTCCCGCTTCTGGATGACGGGGAAGAGCCCGGCGGCCGCGCGAGGCCGCCGGGTTTTTTCGTGTGCCCGAAGGACCATTGTCGTCAACGCCAGCACGATCGCCGCGATCCCGTTACGGCGCGTCGCCCGTCGTCATGGGGCGGTCCGGGTCGAGGCTCCACTCCGCCCACGCGCCGGTGAAGAGCGACACCTCGCCGTAGCCGATCAGCCGCAGGCTGAAGAACGTCACCGCCGAGCGCACCCCGGTCGAGCAATAGGGAATCACCCGTATTTCCGGGGTTACGCCGACCTCGCCGTAGAGCCGCTTCAGGTCCTCGGCCGGTTTCCAGAACTTCGGCGCGTCCGGCTCGGCGTTCAGCGGAAAGTTGATGTTGACCGCGCCGGGTACGTGCCCGGCGGCGTACTCGTCCGGCGTCCGCGCGTCAATGATCGCCGTGCCCGGATCGCCGATCCCCGCTTCCACCTCTGGCACCTGGGCCAGCGCCTCGGGTTGGGCCGTCCCCAGGTACGGCGTCTCGGCCGGAACCGGCGCGGACTCACCCGTCGCCACGTCGTGGCCCGCCGCGATCCAGGCCGGGAGTCCGCCGTTGAGGACGTGGACCCGCTCGTGCCCGAGGTAGTGCAGCACCCACCAGAGGCGGGCCGCGAAGAGCGTACCCTCGTCGTAGGCCACCACCGTCCGTTCCCGGGTGAGGCCGAGACCGGTGAGGCGTTCCTCGACCGCCGCTTGCCACTCCGCCAGCGAAGCATCGGAGGTCTCGGTCACTTCCAGGTCCGGCCAGTCGATCTGGACCGAGCCCGGGATCGCTCCGCTGGCGAAGATGCCGGCCGGCACCAGCCCCACGACGAGCACCGCCGGGTCGTCCCGATGGTCCTCCACCCAGGCGGCATCGACCAGCATCTCCGGCCGGGCGTGCCCCGCGTCAGCGACCGGCGACGCCTCCGGTGTCGCCTGGGCACGGACGTGCCGCCTGGTGCCAAAGCCCAGCAACAGGCTTGCGCCAAGCACCGCGCGCCGGGTCGATCGTCGTGGCTCTCCTGGGTTCATCGAAATCCCCTTCACGTGGGTTACGGCGCCTTCTGGGCGCACCAGATTTCCTCGGCGGGCCACTGCCGGGCCCACGCCAGCGGCACCTGTGGGCTGGTGTGGCCAGGACTTTCCGGAGCTTGGAGTTCGATCAACCGCTCGATCGCGAACCCGCTGGCGCGCAGCAGGCGAATCATCTCGCCGTGCGGCAGGTGAAACTCGACCGATTCATCATCCACCCACTCGAAGCGGTGCATCCCGAACAGCGGACGTTTCAGCGTCTCGCCGACGGGCATGTCGACCGTGTCGTTGGAACCCGTGCAGAGCATCTTGAGGACGCTGTTGGCGAGGAACATCAACCGCCCGCCGGGACGCAGTACGCGCGCCGCTTCGGGAATCCACGTGTAGGGATCGCACCAGATCGACGCCCCATACTCGCTGACCGCGAGGTCGAAACTCTCGTCAGCGAACGGCACATCTTCCGCGTTGCCGAGGTGGAGCGGAAACGCGATCCGGAACTGTTCCTGCATCCGGCGAGCTGTCGCCAGTTGGGCGGGTGAGTTGTCGATCCCGACCGGCCGGGCCCCGCGCCGCGCCAGCCAGGCCGAGACGTAGGCGGTGCCGCAACCGAGTTCGAGCACGTCCAGCCCCTCGACCGAGGGCGGCAGTGCGCCAACGTCCGCTTCGGGGACGGCGAACTCGCCCCAGGTCGGTTCCTCCTGCGCCCAGGCACGGGGCGCCCAGCCAGCATAATCTGTGGCCCACCGGTCCCAGGCCGTGCGATTGCGCCGGGCGTGTTCGGGGAGTTCGGCGTCCGTATCCATAGGTCAACTCCAGACAGGCTCAGGGTCATGGCAAGGTCTGGCTCATTGTACGGTGACGGACACCCTCGCGGATGCAACCGCATGGACCATGTCCTGGCGATGCCGTGGCCTGGGAAAACCCTGTCGCGCGAGCACCGTGACACCAGCGTCCTACGGCATACCCTGGTTTGCGGCATTGTCGACCACTGTGGCGGTGGGACACTACGTCAACCCTCAGGGACCGTCATCGCCCGGTGAGCAGGGGAAGGTCGGTTCATCGCGGAACCGCGCGGGATCGG
>JACCYX010000240.1 GCA_013696265.1 Chloroflexia bacterium | reverse complement strand
CGTGGATCGCGTTGGAAATGCTGTCCCGCCGCGCGTCCAGGTGTTCGCGTCGTCCGTACACTTTGACCTGCGCCATGAGTCCATTCTCCCCTGTTGGTACTCAATTCGTCATTGCGTTGACCGGGAGATGATAATGAAGGTATCGGTCTGTTTGCGACGCCGCGGTGCAATCGATCATGGCTATGACATCACACCTTCCCGTTGAGACAGCCCCAGAGCGTGACGCGCATGCGGCGTTCCCGGCGCTCGCCGTGGGCTCGGCCTTTGGAGCCGCGCTCGCCTTCGCCGGGGTCGGGGCCGTCACCTGGAACCTAGGCGGGAACGGGATCGGGATGGTGGCCGGGGCGATCATCTCGCTGCTGGCCGGGCTGCTGGCGCTCCCGCCGGCCACGCGCAGCGGGGCGCTGTTGCTCGTCTGGAACGCGCTCGGGATCGGCTGCGCCCTGTTCGTGATCGGCATCTTCAGCGTCGGCGCGCTGGTCGCGTTCCCGCTGGTGCTGCTCGCGATCGCGCTCTCGTCGTGGCCGCGCCGAGACGGGGAATCGATCGCGAACGTCCCGGCGATCGCCGTCCAGATCGCGGGTTTCCTGCTCGTGCCGGCGCTCTACGGGCTCTACGACGGTCTCGTCGCCGATGTCCGCCGCCTGATTGGGCTCTGACGTGAATCCCCAGGCGCCGTCCGGTCGCGACGCCCCGCCCGCCGGGCCATTATGGCCGCTCGATGGGTGGATTTCCCCGACCGCGCTCAAGAGCTTCAACCGGTGCCCCTATCGAACCCGGCTCCGCTACCTTGAGAAGATTCCCGAGCCGAAAACGTTCAGCGTCCACCTGAGCAAGGGCCGGATCACGCACGACCTGCTCGCCCTGTCGGCGCGGCGCATCGTCCAGGGCTTGGGGGACATGGACGATGACTGGTTTTACCAGAACGCCTACCGGCGGCTCCCCTGGCGGGAATTCCCCTCCGATGAGGCGCGCGCCGGACACGCCCGCAACATCGTCGAATGGATCGGCTGGGTCCTGCGCTACCTCGACCGCACGGCCGACTTCCTCCGCATCGAGAAAGGCGGCCACCGCGAGTTGGTGTGGGGCTCCGACGGGGCCAGGCTGACCCTCGCCACCCGCCCCGACCTGGTGCTCCTGCGCACCAGCGACGACGGCGAACAGTTTATCGAGTTCATCGATTACAAAACCGGCCGCCAACGGACCGACGACATCGCGCCGGTCTTCATGCGCTACGCCCTCACCGAATTCCTGAAGGGGTTCGTCCCGGACACACGGTCTGTCCGCATGCAGTTCACCTGGCTCTGGCTGGAAACAGGCGAAATCGATGTCACCGATCTCTCGCTCGACGCCGCGATGGCGGCCTGGCACGCCCTGACTGGCGATATCGAACGCCTGATGGTCGAGCGGGAATGGCCCGCCCAGCCATCGATCGGCTGCAACTATTGCCCGTACAACGGATTCGCCTGCCACGCCTTCGCGGAGATGGAGTCCGCCTCCGAGACGTATTGACCTGAAGCGAATGGCGGGCGAGACACATTATCCGGGAGTTGGCATTCGTCACCAATCTGGTAGGGGAGGCCCTGTGTGGCCTCCCGCGAGATGCGGAGCCCCGTGATTGCGCGGGCCGGCACGCGGGCCGGCCCCTACAAGGATCTATCCTCCCGTGCCGTCCCGTCAGGCCTCGGCTGGCAACTGCTGCAACGCCCAGGTGTTGCCGTCGGGATCGCTGAAGCAGACGAACGACCCCCACTCCAGGACCTCGACCTCGCTGACCTCGGCACCGCGCCCGATCAGTTCATCGCGGGTCGCCTGGGCGTCGGCGACAACCATCATCAATCCCTTCACCGAGCCCGGCGCCATGTCGGTGATGCCGGTGCCGATCACGATCGAACATGCGGAGCCGGGAGGTGTGAGTTGCACGAACCGCACCGTCTCGTCGACCTGCTGGTCGAAATCCGCGTTGAAGCCAATTCGCTCGACGTAGAACGCCTTGGCGCGGTCGACATCCGTGACGGGCACCGGCACGACTTCGAGCTTCATGT
>JACCYX010000236.1 GCA_013696265.1 Chloroflexia bacterium | reverse complement strand
TGGCCGAAGTGACCGAGCGGGCCCAGATCGGGGCGCTCGTGACCTGCAATTCCTATCGCAATCCGAACCTCCTCGCCGATATGGCCCGCACGGTCGATCACATCTCCGCCGGCCGGCTGGTCCTGGGGATCGGCTCGGGTTGGGCGGAACGGGACTACTTCAACTATGGCTACGAGTTCGGCACCGCCGCCAGCCGGCTGAAGGACCTCGACCGCGACATGCCGATCATTCGCGAGCGTTGGGAAAAGCTTAATCCCGGCCCCGTAAACGGCAAGATCCCGATCCTGATCGGCGGCGGGGGCGAAAAGGTGACGCTGCGGATCGTGGCCCAACACGCCGATACCTGGCACAGTTGGGGCGACGCGGAGACAATGGCCCGCAAGTCCGGTATCCTGGACGATTGGTGCGCGAAGGTGAGCCGGGACCCCTCGGAGATCGAGCGATCGACTGGGGTGAAAGCCGAGAACCTGGCGCTGGCGGAGGATCACTTCGCCAACGGTGTCACGCATTTCACGATGGGCGTCGGCGCCCCGGATTTCGATTTCGGCCCGGTGCGGGAACTTCTCCAGTGGCGCGACGAGAAGAACGGTTAGTCAGGCGCTGGCAATCCGACCCCATTTCCACCTCGTCATTCCGAGCTTGCGAGGAATCCCTGCGCGAGGCGCATCGACCTCCGGTCGATCACCGGCAGATAATTCCGGTCGTTGGCTAATGCGGATGTCTCCTTGGCAGGCCCTGGTCCGACTTCGTCGGAAGCGCTTCGCGCAGGGATTCCTCCTTCGTCGGAATGACGGTTGTCGCCAGGATCATTGGGGCGCAGCCGGCGGCCCAGGCCTGTGGTCGGCAACTGACCGGGTAGTTCACCGGACCCATCCGTTCATCGTCGGTGTCGAACCCGCAGTAGAGTTCGCTGAGCCGGTGTTCCGGGTCGAACGTGCTCAGGCGGACCAGCGCCTCGGCGATCGTCGCGCTGGCGTCGTCGAGGCCGTACGCCTTCATGCCCGCCATGATGAGACTGTTGTCGTGCGGCCAAATGCTGCCGTTGTGGTAGCTCATCGGGTTGAAGCGGGCCATCGTGCCGCTCAGGGTCCTGATTCCCCAGCGGGTCAGCATGTCGGGTTGCATCATCCGCTCGACGACCTTCGCCGCTCGCTCCACGGACGGCAAACCGCAGTAGAGCAGGTGGCCCGGATTCGAGCTGATCGCGTCGATGGCCCGTTTCTGGCCGTCGAGCGCCTGGGCGTAGAACCCGGCGTCCGGCAGCCAGTAGCGCGATTCCACCGCCGTCCGGACCCGTTCGGCCCTGGCGCGAAGATCGGCGGCCCAGGGCACGTCGCCGCGCAGGTCGGCCACCTCGGCGAGCCAGGCACAAGCGGCGTAGACATAGCCCTGGACCTCGACCAGCGCGATCGGTCCTTCGACCTCGTCGCCGTTGGCCCAGTGCAGTGAGTCGTGGCTATCCTTCCAGCCCTGTTGGGTGATGTGAACGCTGTCCTTCGACTTGTCGCCGAACTCGACCAGACCATCGCCATCGAGATCGCCGTACTCCTCGATCCAGGCCAGGGCGCGGTGCACATGAGGGATCAGTTCGTCGTAAAGGAATTCATCCCGTTGGCACAGATAGGCCTTCGCGAAGGCCATCACGAAGAGGGGCGTGGAGTCGATCGAGCCGAAGTAGGGGGTGTGCGGGATCTGGCCACTGCGCGCCATGTCGCCGTAGCGCAGCTCGTGGAGGATTTTGCCGGGCTCTTCCTCGCGAAAGGCGTCCAGTTGCGTGCCCTGGTTGGCGGTCAGCACCCGCAACGTGGACCAGGCGCGTTCCGGGTACGCCCGCATCGTTTGCAGGGCGACGATCAGGCTGTCGCGGCCAAAGGGGGCGATGAACCAGGGAATCCCGGCGGCCGGCATGTCGCCCTCGGGAAACGATGTCTGGAGCATGGCGAGGTCGAGGTCGGCCTGGCGGACCATCGCGTCGAGATCGGCGTTGCCGGATGTCGCCTCCAGCCGCAACTCTCCAGTGGCGGCCGGTACGTGCGCCGCGCCGACCGGTACGGGCAGCAGCGAGAGCCGGACGGTGTGCGTCTCGCCGCCGGCGAGGTCCATCGCAAAGGCCAGCCGGACGGGGATCGCGACATCGTCCGAGTCGCGCTTGACCATCGCCGCTTCAGCAGAGGTTGGGGATGGAGACGAGGTGATGTCGAGCCGGACCGTTTCGCCGTCGGCTCCGGTGGCCGTCAATGAGACGTAGCCGTCGTCCCGAACCTCCGGTGGGTGCAATACAGGGCGCCGTTTCGGGATCATGCCGCGCACGTCGAACATGTCGCGGAAATCCGCCCCAAGCTCGATCTCCAGCGTGAGCGAGCGAGTCCATCCGCCGAAGGCCTGGACGTCGAAGGTCACGTCGAGGGCGGCGCCAGCCGTGATCCGCTGGTGGACGACCAGGCTGGAATCGACGCCTTCCGATTCCCGATCGCCGCCCCGGACCGGCGTGGCGGTCACAATCGCCTCGGTGGCGGAGAGCGTCTGGAACGAAAGCACTTCCAGGGGTTTGCCGGAGACGTTCACCGTGAAGTGACTGAGAAACCGGGTGTCCCGGAGATAGAGACCCGCTTCGTGCATCCCGCCGCGGTCGGCGGGCCGTCCGACGAGGCAGAGTTCGTTGTTCTTCAGGGTCAGGTCAAGATCGAGCACGGGAATCCTTCACACCAGGTTGAGATTGGTTTGCCACTCCGAACGAGTGATGCACATTGCCGATGATCGTAGGGGCGCGACCGTGAACGACAGCTCGCCCGCCCGGATGGTGGCCAACGGTGGGATTCGATGGGGCCTGATCCAGGCGGACACCCCTGCATCCCGGCTGGCCAGATCCGGTATACGACCGGGGGTACCGCCCCTACCGGATCTGCGTCGCGCGGATCCGGTCGATGGTGTGTCTGCCCGGATGGTGGCAAATGGCGGGATTCGATCCGCCCACCATCGGGTCCCGCGTCACCCCTTGATGCCGGAGGCGACGTTGCTGGCGATGAAGTAGCGCTGGAAGACGACGAAGAAGAT
>JACCYX010000159.1 GCA_013696265.1 Chloroflexia bacterium | reverse complement strand
CGGCGTACCAACGGATCATATAGGCGACCGGTGGAGGCGCGCCTACGGCGGACGTGAACATGTTCAGGTCGTTGTAGAAGTGGGTGTTGTTCTGGTCATTGCCCTCGGCGCTGTCGAAGAAGACGCCCCCATCGACCTGTTTGAGTTCAACCTTGAACCCGATCTCTTCCAGGTTGTCCTTGACCACGGCCTGGATTTTCTGGCGCAACTGGCTGACCGTGGTCATGAAGTCGATCGAGAGCTCGACACCGTCCTTCTTGCGGACGTCGCCATCCGTCACCCAACCGGCTTCGTCGAGGATTTGTCCGGCCGCCTCGGGATCGTAGGCGACCTCGTTGTTGGGCGATTCCATCGCCTCGATGCCGGAGATGATGTTGACCACCGGTGGTTCCTGGTCGCCGCCGAAGAAGAACGAATCGGCGATCAACTGGCGGTCGATGCCGAGGTTCATCGCATGGCGCACGGCGAGATCGGAGAAGATTGGGTGCGGCGTGTTCATTTCGGCGCGCTGGCCATCGACCTCGGCCCGCGGGTCCGAGAAATTAATGTTGATGCGCTCAATGCTGACATCGGGATTGACGAGGAGCACGCCGGGGCTGTCGTCGCTCTCGAAGCTGGAGGCGATTTCCGGCTCGATCGCGATGTTCCAGCCGTAGTCGTACTCGCCGGTCTGGATCACGGCGCGGGCCGCCGAGGCGGCATCGCCTCCGCCTTTGACCAGCACGCGCTCGAAAAACGGCTTGTTCGGCTCGCGGTAGTTCTCGTTCATCACGTAGATGACCTGATCGTTGACGGTAAAGTCTTCCACCTTGTACGGGCCGGTGCCGATCGGGGTGGACTTGAAGGCGTCGTTCGCCTCTTGGCCGCCGCCTTCCATGATGTGCCGCGGATAGATCACGCTAGCCCCAGCGCCGGTGAAACCGTCGCTCCAGGTCGGGTTCGGCTGCGTGTAGGCAATGGTGACGGTGTAATCGTCGGTCGCCTCGTAGGTATCGATCGTTTCGTACAGGCCGCTGGAGACGGCGTTGTTGGCGTCGTCGCGGATCCAGTCGAGGGTGAAGACGACATCGGCGGCGGTGAACGGTTCGCCGTCGCTCCAGAGGACGCCCTCCTTCAGGGTGAAGGCGACGCTGGTGAAATCTTCGGCGAGTTGGCCGTTTTCGACGGTGGGCACCTGGGTGATGAGCACCGGAATGAGTTCCGCATCAGGTCCACGAAACATCAGCGGCTCGGAGACGAGGGAAGCCCCGAGGCCATCCTTGTCGCCAGTCGCCTCGTGGGCGCTCAGGTGGCTTGGCGCCTGCCATTGGAGGATACGGAGTTCACCCCCGGCGCCTCGCTCCTGGTTTTCGGTATTGACGGAGGGGGCGACGGCCCCGGCGCCGCTCAGGCCGGGCGTTGCTTCCTGCGCGGTGGCGGTGGTGGCGGAAATGTGCAGTGCCAACCCAGCGCTCATGCCAAGCGCGGTGGCGCGCTCAACGAACTGCCGCCGGCTCAGCTCACCGCTCTTGAAGACAGTGAAAAGGTCGCGAAACGGACCTGCTGTCGACGATGAAGACATGCGGAAAAACTCCTCGGTGTGCATGCCGGTTGCCCTGCCCCACGGTGCTTCGCGGGTGGACATGTTGCTCGTGCCGGGAACGCCGCGCCGACTGGCGAGCCTGTTTCCGGCGGGAAGGGGATACTGTACGCCGATTTGGCGGATCGGGCAATTCCTAGGATGCGGATGCCACGTGCGTCAGGGGTCGCAACCCTACGCCAAAATGGTTGGCGGAGATGCCGGTTCGGTGCTGGCGCAGGAGCCAGACAACGAAACAGGCGGGGGATCACTCCCCCGCCTATTTCGTTAACTCGTCGCGCTGGCGCCGCGCCTATTCGGCGACGGTGTTCCAGTTGGCGATGTTCCAGTAGCTCAACTCGTAGCCGACGCCGAGGGCGACGTTGTCGTTGTTCAACGTCGTCGAGATGGCGTAGACATCGGCGGCGCGGTTGACCTCCGGAATGATCGCGACATCGGTGATGAGGATGTCGTTGAGCTCGATCAACTGCCCGTAGGCCGCTTCGACATCGGTTTGGGTCAGCAGTTCTTCGTAGAGCGCGTCGAACTCCGGGTTGTTGTAGCGCTGGTAGTTCTGGCCCGACCAGCCATTGCTCTCCTGGGCGATGTTGCGGCCGTCCGGTCCCGCGTACCAGGTCGTGAAGAACGATGTCGGGATCGGCGAGGATGAATTGTTCGTCCACATCGCGATGTCCCAGTAGAAGTGCCCGATGTTGCGGTCGTTGCCGGCGGCGCTGTCGAAGAAGATACCGGCGTCAACCTGGTCAAGATTGACTGTGACGCCGATGCTTTCGAATGCCTGCTTGACGACGGCCTGCGTCTTCTGGCGGACCTGGTTGATCGAGGTGCCGTAGCTGATGACGAGCTGGACGCCATCCTTGGCGCGGACATCGCCATCCATGGTCCAGCCGGCATCCTCGAGGATCTGGGCCGCCTCTTCGAGGTCCAACTCCCAGGAGGTATTGGGGGATTCCGTGACCTCGAGTCCGGTCAGGATGTTCGGGGTAGTGCGGCCACCCAGGTAGAACTCATCGTTGATCACCTGGCGTGGCACGGCCTTGTTAAGTGCCTGGCGCACGGCTGGGTCGCTGAAATAGGGGTGCGGGGTGTTCATTTCCGAGCGCTGGCCATTCACTTCCTGGTTCGGGTCCGAGAAGTTGAAGTGGATGCGCTCGACGCTCGTGCCGGTCGGGGAATTCAGGACGCCCGGTCCATCTTCGGACACGAAGCTTTCGAGCACGTCCGGCTCGACCTGGAGGTTCCAGGCGTACTGATAATCGCCCGTCTGGAGCACGGAGCGAGCCGCCGACGCGGCGTCGCCGCCGCCCTTGAGGTAGACGTTCGCGAAGAACGGCTTGTTGGCCTCGCGATAGTTCGGGTTGATGTCGAGCAGCACGAGATCGTTGGGCACGAAGTCGGTGATGACGTACGGGCCGGTGCCGATCGGGCGGAGCAGGAAGTCCGGGTTGTTGGCGGCCACCGGCCCATCGTTGAAGGCGTGGGCGGGCAGGATGGCGCCATACGTGCCCCCCGTGAACGCCTCGAACCAGTTGGCGGACGGGGTCTTGAACGTCACCACCGCGGTCAGTTCATCCGGGGTTTCGACGTTCTCGATGACGTCCCAGACATCGAAGTTGACGGAGGCGTTGGCATTGTCCGCGGCGGCGA
>JACCYX010000157.1 GCA_013696265.1 Chloroflexia bacterium | reverse complement strand
CCTGGGGCAACTATGGCGAAGCCTGGGAGCAGGGACGGTTCGGCCGCTTCTTTTTCAACAGCACGGTCGTTGCGATTGCCGTGGTGATTCCGTCCGTCATTTTCTCGTCGATGACGGGCTACGCATTTGCGCGCTTCCGATTCCGCGGTTCGAACGTCATCTTTGGATACTTCCTGCTCGGGTTGGTGGTGCCGCTCCAGGCGATGGTCGTGCCGCTCTTCTATGTGATGCTGGAGATCAACCTGCTCAACAGCCTGTGGGCCTTGATCCTGCCCCAGATCGCCTTAAGCATGTCCTTCGGCACGCTGCTGATGCGTCAGGCTTTTGCCTCGGTGCCGAAGGACATCGTCGAGGCGTCGGTCCTCGATGGCGCGAACTCGTGGCAGGTGCTGTGGCAGGTGATGTTTCCGCTTTCCCGTCCGTTGATCGGCACCCTCGGGTTGCTCTTCTTCATCTGGACCTGGAACGAGTTCCTGCTGCCGCTGGTCGTCAACATCGACCCCGATTACCACACCCTGCCGGTGGGCATCCTCTACTTCCAGCAGCGCTGGACGTCCAACATGCCGCTCATTGCCGCCGGGGCGACGATTATCTTCCTGCCCCTGATCGCGATCTTCCTGATGTTCCAGAAGCAGCTTATTCGCGGCCTCACCGAAGGCGCGCTCAAGGGTTGAGCGCCTCGTCTGCTCGGGGAGCCTTCCGAGTCGCCGCGGCCGTCCAAGTTGCTTCGGACCGAACGGCATCCACATCCGGTGCCGCACCTGGCATGACATTTGGGGTATTGCCCTCGCGCCAACTATGTGGTTTTGTGTAAGGATACCGTCCGCTAGTTTCGCCACAACGCATGGGGGCAATAGATGACGAACCGTTTCACGCGCTCGACCCTGGCACTTCTTGTCACGTTTGGACTCGTGTTTGGAACTCTCGCCGCGCCCGTCGCCGCACGGCAGGCAACCCCGGCGGCGTCGCCGGTTGCCGATGTCGAGCCGGGCGGGACCGTCGACCTCGATGTGCTCTTCATCGGGGCCCACCCCGATGACGAAGCGTTCGGGCTGGCCGCCTACGGCCAGTGGAACGAGTACGCCGGCGTCGAGACTGGCGTCATTACCATCACCCGTGGCGAAGGTGGCGGCAATGCCGTCGGCACCGAAGAGGGTCCGGCTCTCGGCTTGCTCCGGGAAGATGAGGAGCGGCGGGCCGTCGGCACGGCCGGCATCGATCACATCTTCAACCTCGACAAGGTCGACTTCTACTACACGGTCAGCGCACCACTGACCGAGCAGATATGGGATTATGAAGACACACTGGACCGCGTGGTCCGCGTCGTCCGGGCGACCCAGCCCGAAGTGATCATCACGATGAATCCGGCTCCTCCTACCCACGGTCACCATCAGGTTGCCGCGAGGCTGGCGGTCGATGCGTTCTACGCCGCCGCCGATCCGGAAGCGTTCCCGAACCAGATCGACGACGAGGGGTATTCGGCTTGGAACGTCGGCAGCATCTACCAGAATGGCGCGTCGGTCGAGGGTGAGCCGGGTCCAGACTGCGCGACCACGTTCGTGCCCAACGAGCCAACCGACACTATCTTCGGCGTCTGGCGAGGAACGGTGTCCGAGGCCAACGGCGGTGTGAACTGGGGCGAGATCGCCCTCGAGGGTCAGCGCCTCTACGCCTCGCAGGGGTGGGCCGTGTTCCCCGACGCCCCGACGGATCCCGCCGAGATTGGCTGTAACAACTTCACCCTGATCGATAGCCGCGTCGCGATTTCCACCGACGCGGAAAGCACGACGGCGATGCTGGAGAACGCCCTCATCGAGAACCCGCTCGGGCTGCCGCTCGGCACCGAGTTCTACTTAACGACCGACACCTTCGACGTGCGGCCGGAAGAGGAATTCACCGTCACCGCCCACGCGTCGGTCCCCGAGGGCGTGGATGTCTCGGCCAGCACGATCGATCTCGTCGCCCCGGATGGGTGGGAAATCGCGGGGGCCGATGACCTCGCGACCCAGCAGGCGGATCCAGAGGCGGAACCGGCCTTCACCATTGGCGACGACGGCGCGATCACCCAGGAGTTCACGATCATTCCGGCAGCCGATGCCGAACCGAACACCCGCTACCGGATCGGCGCGTCGTTCGGCGCCGACGGTGGCATCGGGGTCACGGGCGAAGTCGTCCGCGTGGCGCCGGCTGTCTCCGGGGTCCTGGAACCGTTGCCCGAAATTGCCCAGTTCCAGGAGTGGACCGAGTCGTCCAACGTCCCGCACCTCAAGAACCTGATCCTGCCGGTCGCCCCGATCGCGGTCGGCGGCTCCCAGGACCTCAACGTCATCGTTACCAACAACTCGGCCGAAGAGCAGAGCGGCTCGGTTACGCTGGAGCTGCCCGCGGGATTCGAGGCGGACTCGGCATCCCAGGCCTACGACGCCCTTGCGGCCGGCGAATCGACCACCGTGACCTTCAGTGTCACGAACACGGACGAAACGCTCGCCACCTCAAACGAGGGCGGCGAGGAAGGAACCTATCCGGTCACGGTCACCACCGAATCGGCGGCGGGTTCGTCAGTCGAGCAGGCCGGCTTGAATCTCGTGCCGTCGGCGGTCGTGCCGATGGCGGAATCAGTCACGGTCGATGGCGTGATCGACGAGGGCGAGTACACGGGCGAGCCGCTCGATCTCAGCCGGGTCTGGGAAGGCGACGATCCAGACGACACGGCAGACGCCTCCGGCACCGCATGGCTGGCCTGGGGCAACGATGGCGTCTACGTGGCCGTCGAAGTCCAGGATGAAACCCTTGGCACCGTGTTGACGCCGGAGGACGCGAAGCGTCACTGGCGGACCGATTCGGTGGAGATCGCGATCGACCCGCTAGGAACCGCGGCGAACACCTCCGCGACGTTCAAGGTCGGCGTCTTCCCGACCTCCACTGACGGTTCGCCCCTGGCCTACCGCGACGCCGATGCCTATCAGGGACCGGTGGCCGAAACCGCGCCCGGCTTCGAGGTGGCGAGCACCCTCACCGAGCCCTACACCGGCTACGTTCTGGAAACCTTCATTCCGTTCGATGCGTTGCCGGCGGAACTCGATCCAAACAATGCCGCGATGAACATCTTCATCTACGATTCCGACACTCAGGACCGCACCGGTCAGTCCCGTCTCGGCTGGTCGGTCTGGAACGGCGTGCAGGGCGATACGTATCGCTGGGGCAAGACGACCTTCGAGGGGTATGGGGCCGACGCCGCCTCTCCGATCGCGGACGGCGCGACCCCGGTTACGGGTTCGGCCGAAGTGGACGAACCGATTGTGCCGCTCGACGTGGCCCAGAGCACCCAATCGCCGCAGTCGATCGCACAGTCGGCGATGGATGGTGTGCCACTGGCTGGGCGGACGCCGGTCGCGGACGGCGAAGGATTGACCGTCACGCAGGACGCGATGCTGGCGGACGGCAATCTCAGTGCGACACTTGAAGCGGGCTCGAACGGTGTGGCCCACTACTTCGTGGTCGACGGCGACGGTGCGGTCGTGACCGAAGGCATGTGGGAGGTCACGGCCGGCGAAGTCGCCGCTGACATTGGTGGCGTCGAAGCCCCCGGTGACCTGACCTTGCTCGTCTCGTTCGAGACGGAAGACGGCTCCGTCCAGGCGCTCTCGCTGCCGGTGAGTTCCGCAAGCTAACGCACTTGGTTCGTGCCCTTCGTAGGGTTGCCGAGCTTGTCTCGGCCCGTGCTGAGCCAATGAGGAGGGGTTCCCATCGTGAGGTGGGAGCCCCTCCTTTCGCACCGGCCGATGACGGTTGTCACCGGCTTTCCCGGTATACTCGGGACCGACGTGTCGCCGAATCAGGAGAGAACCGCCGTGACAGCAAACCGGGCCGATGATTCCCTTGAGCAAGTCGCCAGCGAAGTCAAGGTCTGCCCGTTGTGCGAATTGTGCCGGTCGCGAACCCACGCGGTTCCCGGTGAGGGGAATCCCCAGGCACGGGTGATGCTGGTTGGCGAGGGACCGGGGTGGCACGAAGACCAGCAGGGGAAGCCTTTCGTCGGGGCGTCGGGGAAGTTCCTATCGGAACTACTGACCAACGCCGGCCTTTCGCGCGACGAAGTCTTCATCACCAACGTGGTGAAATGCCGGCCGCCGGGCAACCGCGATCCTCTGCCGGATGAGATTCAGGCGTGTTCCGGCTACCTGGAGCGTCAGATCAACCTTATCGAACCCGATGTGATCGTCACCCTTGGGCGGTTCTCGATGTCGAAGTTCTTTCCGGGCGAGAAGATCTCGAAGATCCACGGCTTGCCGAAGGAGATCGGGAGACGGCTGGTGGTGCCGATGTATCATCCGGCGGCGGCGCTCCACCAGGGGGCGTTGAAGGCCACGATCCAGGAGGACTTCGACACGTTGCCGAAGTTGCTGGCCGATCGCGAGCGCGCCCGCGAAACTTCGCGAGAGCGGGAGGACCGCCACTCCCAATCATCGCTTTTCTGAGGCTCAGATTTTCGGACCTCTCCCCGTCATTCCTCGCAAGCTCGGAACGACAATTTGGTTGATTTCGAGGCATCACCGACGAACCAAAGACACCGGAATACCGCAACCATATGCCGCTCAGATCATGCCGTTTGCCAGCTTGTCACGAAAACCGCCCCTTCCTACCCGCGGTTGTGTATACTGTACGTACGCTCTTGGAGAGCGGCGGCGACTGATTGCATACGCGGATTGCTGGACATACTGGTCCGGCCCGTTCTGCTCCGGAGCGGTGGATGGCGACTACGACACGGGCCCGAACCGATACCTCGCGAACGCGCTCCGGCAAGGGGCGGGCGCGGAAGAAGCAACCCTCGAAG
>JACCYX010000156.1 GCA_013696265.1 Chloroflexia bacterium | reverse complement strand
CGGTGAGATCACGCCGCTTCAGGCGGAACGCCTACGCCAACTCCTGGCGCTCGTGCCCACGGATGGGAGCCCCGCCAGGCACGCGTGACCTTAACAACGTTCAGGTGCCATCGTGGAAAATGGGGCGCCCATCGTTTGGTCGCCCCTTGTGTTGTGTTATCCACCGGTGCTCATACGGAATCCGGGTGAACGGTGCGAGATCCCGCGACGCCGCCGAAGGCCGGTGGGTAGGGGCGATCCTGGCCCCGCTGGATACGTGATCGCCCGTGGCATCGGGGTCCTGAACCTCGGGTCAACACACATTCGCTGCGCTCAGTGCAGGCTCAGGTTGACCCCTACCCACCAACACGTTTGCCGAGTGCCTATCCAGATTCGGTATCAGTCGGGCGCCGGTCCACCCTGCATGAGGAGTACGGTTCGGCCCGGAACTTGAATCTCGGCTTGCTCGGAATATGAATGATCCGACGCACCGGTGACGTGGTCGGTGTCTAGCACCACTTGCCAGGTGTGTTCCGCTTCATCCCGGTCGATCCTGGGCAGGACGAACGATGTCGGCTCGGCGCCCGCGTGGATGATCATCAGGAGCGTGGGAGTCGCGATTGAGGCGCCCAGCGCGTCTGACTCATCGATCGAGTTGCCCGCCATGCGCAAGCCGATCGTCGCGGCGCCGGCCGCCCAATCCCCGTCACTCATGTCGTTGCCATCCGGTTTGATCCACGAGATGTCCTTGAGGCTGTTCGGCGTGGCCGGGAGCCCCTTGAAGAACCGGCGGCGGCGCAGGATCGGATAGGCACTCCGGATTCCGGAAAGGTGAGATACGTAGTCGATCATCTGCCTCGCCTCGTCGTCATGGTCCCAATCGAACCAACTCAGTTCGTTGTCCTGGCAATACGCGTTGTTGTTGCCTAGCTGGGTTCGATTGAATTCGTCGCCGCCCAGCAAGAGTGGCACACCCTGGGAGAGCATCAGGGTTGCGAGCAAGTTGCGCTGCTGGCGGCGTCGAAGCGAACAGATCGCCGGGTCATCGGTGGCGCCCTCTTGACCATAGTTGGCGGAGAGGTTGTGGTCGTGACCATCCCGATTGCCTTCGCCATTCGCGTCGTTGTGTTTCTTGCTGTAGGAAACCAGGTCCGCCAGGGTGAAGCCGTCATGGGTGGTGATGAGATTCACGCTCGAACGCGGGCCGCGGCCCGAGACTTCGTAGATATCCGAGGAGCCGGTGAGGCGGTAGCCCATTTCGGCGATCGCCCGGCTATCGGCCTGCCAGAAGGCCCGGGTCGCGTCCCGGAACTTGTCGTTCCATTCGGACCACAGCACAGGAAAGCGGCCGACCTGGTAACCGCCTTCGCCCACGTCCCACGGCTCGGCGATCATCTTGACCTGGGAGAGGATGGGGTCCTGATGGATGGCGTCGAAGAACCCGCCCCAAGCGTTGAACTCATAGTGTTCGCGGCCGAGCGTGCTCGCCAGGTCGAACCGGAAACCATCGATGTGCATCTCCTCGACCCAGTACCGCAGGCTGTCGAGAATGAGCGTCAGCACCTGGGGATGCGCCGCCTTGATCGAATTTCCAGTGCCGGTGAAGTCGAGGTAATACTCGGGTTTATCCGGCAGCAGGTGATAGTAGTTGCGGTTGTCCAGTCCCCGGAACGAGAGGGTGGGGCCGTGGTGATTGCCTTCGCAGGTGTGGTTGTAGACCACATCGAGAATGACCTCGATGCCCTCGGCATGCAGCGCCTTGACCATCTGCTTGAACTCGATCACCTCCCGGCCGTCAGCACCGGTCGCGTATTGGGCGTGGGGCGAAAAGAACCCAAGCGTGCTGTAACCCCAATAGTTGCTCAATCCTTTCTGCACCAGGAACTGATCGTCGACATGCGTGTGGACCGGCAACAGTTCGATCGCGGTCACGCCGATATTCTTGAGATGCGCGATGACGCTTTCGTGGGCGACTCCCAGGTAGGTGCCGCGATGATGCTCCGGAACATCGGGATGGAGCTTGGTAAGCCCCATGACGTGCGCTTCGTAGATGACCGATTCGACCCAGGGCGTCCTGGGATGCCGGTCTTCACCCCAAACGAAGGATGGGTTGATCACGATCGATTTGGGCACGGACGCGTCGTTCGGCGTTTCGCTGACTGCGAGGTCGTCGTCCGGATCCGTCAAGTCGTAGCCGTACATATTTGCGCCCCAGGCGACCTTGCCGCTCAGGGCGCGGGCGTAAGGGTCGACGAGCAACTTCGCCGGGTTGAACCGGATTCCGGCCTCGGGCGAATACGGACCGTGGGCGCGAATTCCATATTTGGTCCCCGGATTTACCTCCTGGAGCCAGCCGTGCCACACGAAGTTGGTTCGTTCCGGAAGGGTAATCGTCGAGGACGGCGCGTCGTTGCCGTCCTCGAACAGGCAAATGTCAATTGAGGTGGCATGTTGGGAGTACACGGCAAAGTTCGTGCCGTCTCCTTGCCAGTCAGCACCCAGCGGATAGGGCGCGCCCGGCCGAACACCACGCTCCGGCAGCAAGTCCACCATAGAACGCCAAGGCTCCTCTGTCGGTTTGTCCGCGACCTGAAATCGCGAGGACTGGATGTGGGGTCGAGTTTATTGTGTCGATTCCACCGGGATATCGAGGGACGAGACATCGTCGAGCAGGTGAACCTGAATCAACTCGAAGACTTCGTTGCTTTCCAGGAACTGTTCCTGGACAACCTGCGCGGCGGTTGCCGCGTTGTCCACCTCGACCTCGGTCGTATGTTCTTCGCCACCGATCTGATAGCGCACTTCGTACTTCATCGGGCTCTCTTTTCGGAGGTAGCGACCAATGACGGCATATCCCGCCATCGTTTCATGAGCAGTGCAGTTCAGGCTGTGTGGGATGAAGCGGTCACCAAGCATGCGACACCCTCACCCGACCCTATCTTACGATGCCGTGACAATACGTCGACTTTTTCCGTCGGATTTTGACAACCACGAAGGGTCGACAATGTTCGTCCCCGGCCGCCATGTAACGAACCGGGCCGGGCGTTGTACCATCGTGGCAACAGCGGAGAATGGTCCGGTGATGCCGCTCACGAAAGGAGCAACTACGCGTGCCAGGTACGAACACGGTCGCCCCGAGCAGCATCATCATCGAGGATATCCAGCCACGGGTGGATTGTGGCCGCTATCCGATCAAGCGCGAGGTTGGCGACCGGGTCGATGTCAGTGCCGATATTTTCCGGGATGGCCACGACATGATTGCCGCCGTGCTTCAATTCCGTGCCCACGACGAATCCGACTGGCGCGAGGAGGAGATGCGGTTCGTCGACAATGACCGCTGGGCCGCACGCTTCATCGTCGATGACAACACGACCTTTTTCTATCGAATCGAAGCGTATCCGGACTACGTCGGGTCCTGGCGCGACGAGATCGGCAAGAAACTCGGCGCGGGGCTCGACGTCGCCAGCGAGTTGCTCGAGGGTGTTCATCTCATCGAGGAAATCGCCTCCCGCGCGTCTGGCGAAGACCTGGCAACCCTGGAAAGCGCGATCGAGCGCGCCCGCGGCGCCAACGACCAGGGATCGGCCGTTGCGGCGTTGGACGAAGCCGCTGTGTGCGCCGCGATCGAGGCGAATCGTTCGCGAGTGGGACGAGCCGTGTCGCCGGAATACGCCGTCACGGTCGACCGGCTCGCCGCCCGGTTCTCCGCGTGGTACTCGATGTTTCCGCGATCCGCGGGCACTGAGCCCGGACGGAGTGCAACCTTCCGCGATGTCGAGCGCCAGCTTCCCCGGATCGCCGACATGGGCTTCGACGTGCTGTACTTCACTCCCATTCACCCGATCAGCAAGTCGAAGCGCAAGGGCCGCAACAACTCGCTGGTGTCGGTCGAGGGCGATCCCGGCGTGCCTTACGCCATCGGCAGCGAGGAGGGGGGCCATGATGCCATCCATCCTGAGCTGGGCACGCTCGACGACTTCCGGCACCTCGTGACCCAGGCGGCCAGCTTCGGCATGGAAATCGCCCTCGATGTCGCGCTCCAGGGATCGCCGGAGCATCCCTGGCTCAAGAAGCATCCCGACTGGTTTTACATTCGCCCGGATGGATCCATCAAATTCGGTGAGAATCCTCCCAAAAGGTACGAAGACATGTATCCCCTCAACTTCCAGAGCGACGCCTGGCGGGAAATTTGGGACGAAATGCTGCGGATCATCCTGTTCTGGGTTGATCACGGGGTGAAGATGTTCCGAGTCGACAACCCGCACACGAAGCCAACGGTGTTCTGGGAATGGCTGATCGCGCAGGTTCGCGCGAAGCATCCCGAGGTCATATTCCTCTCGGAGGCGTTCACGCGGCCGAAGGTGATGAGGGCATTGGCCAAGGCCGGTTTTGCGCAAAGCTACACGTATTTCACCTGGCGCAACTTCAAGCAGGAAATCCGGGAGTATGGCGAGGAGTTGACCCAGACCGAGATGAAGGATTTCCTTCGGGCCAACTTCTTTCCCAACACCCACGACATCCTGCCGTCGATCCTGCAGGAAGGCGGGCGCCCGGCCTTCCAGTTCCGGCTGGTCTTGGCCGCCACGATGTCCTCGGCGTACGGCATCTACAGTGGCTTCGAACTGTGCGAGAACACCCCCGTGCCCGGCAAGGAGGAATATCTCCACTCGGAAAAATACGAGTACAAGGTGTGGGACTGGGACCGGTCCGGCAACATTTCGGCCTATGTCAGCCGCGTCAACGCGATCCGGCGATCACACCCCGCCCTCCAGGAATACGAAAACCTGCGCTTCGTGGACACCTCGGACGACAACGTGCTGGCCTACTATAAGGCAACGGAAGATCTCGCCGACATCGTGCTCGTGATCGTCAACCTCGACCCCTTTCACGCTCACCAGACCACGGTGCGGCTACCGCTGGACACGCTGGGAATCGGCCACGATGGCCAGGTGCGGGCCCACGAACTCTTCACCGACGAGACATTTCTCTGGACCGGCAACGAGCAACACCTGACGCTAGACCCACAGGACAATCCAGCCATGATGTTCAGTCTCCACAAATGGGTTCATCATGACTACGTCGAGCCGGATTACTAGGCGTCACCCGGCAGGTTGGCAGCTGGTTTCGTGCCCACGGCGACGTGGGCTTGTTGGATGGTGGAGGTCGGCATGCTGAACCGCGATGAATTGTGGTTTAAGGACGCGGTGTTCTACGAGGCCCCGATCAAGTCGTTCTTCGACTCCACCGGGGATGGCATTGGCGATCTGGCCGGCATGACCGAGCGGCTCGATTACATCCGCGACCTCGGTGTCGATTGCATCTGGTTGCTGCCGATGTATCCCTCGCCGGGACTCGATGACGGGTACGACATCGCGGATTTCGTCAGTGTTCATAGCGACGTCGGCACAATCGAAGACTTCCGGGTTTTCATGGAAACCGCGCACTCCAAGGGTTTGCGCGTCGTGGCTGACCTGGTAATGAATCACACCTCGGACCAGCATCCCTGGTTCCAGGAGGCCCGGTCGAATCCCGACTCCCCGTACCGGGATTACTACGTGTGGACCGACGATCCCGAGCAGTACGCCGGCGTTCGGATTATTTTCACGGACACCAATGTGTCGAACTGGACCTACGACCAGAAGGCCGGCCAGTATTACTGGCATCGTTTCTTCTCGCATCAGCCGGATCTCAACTACGACCATCCCGAAGTCCATCGGGAGATGCTGGATGTCTGTCGCTTCTGGCTGGAACTCGGGCTCGATGGTTTTCGTTGCGACGCGGTGCCCTACCTCTACGAACGGGAAGGGACTATCTGCGAGAACCTGCCGGAAACGCATGAGTTCCTGGCCAAGCTGCGGCGGGTGGTGGATGACGAGTTCCCCGGCACGGTGTTGCTCGCGGAAGCGAACCAGTGGCCGAGCGACGTGGTGGAGTATTTTGGGACGGAAACGGCGCCCGAGTTCCACATGGCGTTCCACTTTCCGCTCATGCCACGCATGTACATGGCGATGCGTCGCGAGGTGCGGACGCCCATCGTCGAGGTCATGGAATCAACGCCCGCGATCGCCGAACACAGCCAGTGGGCGATCTTCCTGCGCAACCACGACGAGTTGACGCTCGAAATGGTGACGGACGCCGATCGCGACTACATGTACTACGAATACGCCAAGGACCCCCGGATGCGGATCAACGTCGGCATCCGGCGGCGCCTTGCGCCGTTGCTCGACAATGGCCGGCGCCAGATCGAGATGATGAACTCCCTGCTCTTCTCGATGCCGGGTTCTCCGGTGCTCTACTACGGCGACGAGATTGGGATGGGCGACAACATCTATCTCGGCGACCGCAACGGCGTCCGCACCCCGATGCAGTGGTCTGGTGACCGCAACGCCGGGTTTAGCCGGGCGGACTGGGCCCGATTGTATTCGCCGGTGATTATGGACCCCGTCTACGGCTACACCGCCGTCAACGTCGAAGCGCAGAGCCGGGTGCCGACCTCGCTCCTGAACTGGATGAAGCGGATGATCGCGGTCCGCAAGCGCTACCATGCCTTCGGCCGCGGCTCGATTCGCTTCCTGCACCCCGAGAATCTCAAAGTACTGGTCTACCTCCGGGAGTGGGAAGGCGAGGTGCTTCTCTGCGTCGTCAACCTGAGCCGCTTCGTGCAGTACGCGGAACTGGATTTGTCGGAATTCAATGGCTGGCAGCCGGTTGAGCTGATCGGTGAAATCCGGTTCCCGCGGATCGGCGAGCTGCCGTACTTCGTCACCTTGGGACCACATGCGTTCTACTGGTTCCGGCTGGAGCATGAGGGAGCACACCATTGAGCGCTGGAATGCGAGGAAAGTCGACGTGAGCATCGAGACCTGGATCGCCGACCGGCCGGAAGAACTCACCGACCTGATCGTCGGCCAACGCTGGTTCGGGGACAAATCGCGGACTCGAACCGGCATGCGGCCGTCGCTGATGCTCGAGTTCGCGCACGACGGCAACCAGTACGCACTGCTTGAGGCTGGATTCGATTTCAGCGAGAGCGACCCGGCCACGTACCTGGTGCCGATCCTGCATCGGTCTGATGGCCAAGCGGTCGATGCTTTGCGCGACCCGTCTTTCCTCGCCTGGCTGGCGGAGGGATTCGCCGAGCGGCGAATTATCGAGACGGACCACGCAGGTGGGTCACGCCTGGTCTGGTCATCGGGCGGCGAACTTGAATCGCCGTGGTGGAGCCGCCCGCCCCGAATGCTCGAAGGCGAGCAGAGCAACACCTCCGTCATGTATGGACGCGAGGCGATCCTTAAGCTGTTCCGCAAGCTTCAACCAGGCGTGAATCCCGACTCTGAAATCGTCTCGTTCCTCACCGATCTCCACGAGTTTCCTCACGTCCCGAAGTTCCTGGGATCGATTTCGCTGGGGTTCGACAGTGAGAGGGAATCGATCGAGCTGGCGGCGGTCCAGGGATTCGTCCCGAACGGGGGCGATAGTTGGCGGTGGTTGCCGGACGCCTTGCGGACCGGGACATCCGAAGACCTCACTGGTCTTCTCACGTCGATCCGGCTCCTAGGGCAGCGAACGGGCGAGTTGCACGTGGCCCTTGCCGCCAGTGACGGCGATCCGGCATTCCAGCCGGAAGTCATCGACCGCGCGGTTGTCGATGCGGTGGAGGATCGCCTCGGCCGCGAGGTTCGGGTTACGGCGTCAATGCTGCATCGTCAGGGCGCCTGCTCCCATGCGGAATCGGAATCGCTGGCGTCGTCCTTGCTTGGGAGTGTATCTCACGCCGAGTCGCTCCTGGACACGCTCCAGACGCGGGTTCACGGCGACTACCATCTGGGTCAGGTTTTGCGAACCGGTGACGACTTCGTGATCATCGATTTCGAGGGGGAGCCATCGCGACCAATGCGCGAGCGCCGCCAAAAGTCCTCGCCGTTGAAAGATGTCGCGGGGATGCTCCGCTCGATCGACTACGCCGTGGCGACAGCTTCCCACGGCGATGGTGTAGTCGATCTCGGAGCGTGGCGGGACGATGCCGAGCGCGCGTTCCTGGATGGTTACCTGCCGGTGGTCAGGCGAGACCCAAAGGCGCTGGTTCCGCGCGAGCCGGATGCGCTCGCGCAGGCGCTCGACGTCTTCATGATCGAGAAGGCGCTCTACGAAGTTCGCTACGAACTGGACAACCGGCCGGATTGGCTGGACATCCCGTTCGGCGCCCTCCGGCGGATCGCGGCTGGCGACTAGGAGTCAGCCAAATGTCCAGTCAGGCGTGTGCTAGAGTGGGCCCACCATGGTAGAGTCGCTTGCCCTTGATTCACTGCTTATCCTGATCCTGCTGCTCCTGGTTCCAATCGGGTTCTATCGAGGTGGCCTGCGCGAAGTCTGCTCGGCGGCGGGCGTCTTGCTCGGATTGCTCGTTGCCCAGCAATGGTCGGCTCGGTGGGGCGCCTGGGTTGCGGATGTGACCGGGATCGACGAGGGGATTTCCAGATTCATGGTCGCGGTGGCGACCCTGATCCTTTTTGCCGCGCTTATCGGCTACGGCGCGGCATCGGCGTTCACCGCTTCGCCAAGCCCTGGCGGACGCCTTTACGGCGGCCTCATCGCACTGGCCTATGGGGTCCTGTTCCTTGGCGCGCTGATCCAGTTCGTCGCCACCTATCTTTACGATGGCGTCTATCCGGACATGATCCGCCGGGCCTTCGTTTCACGGGCGCTTTCGGTTGGCTTCGAGTGGGTTCTGCTGGCGGTTTCGGCAACTGTACTGGTGTCGATCGTGCTCGGCATGATCGTCCGCGAGCGCGAGACCGACGAGATCCTGATCGAGATTCCACGAGACGCCCCCGGTGCGGCGCGGCGGCCCGCGCCAGTTCCCGCGATGGCGCCGGAACCGGTCAATCTCGATCCGGCCCGTTCGGATGCAGGCGACGCCGAACCGCTCGCCGAAACGGCGATTGTCAAGATTCGCGAGGTCCGTCATTGGGAGGAGGCGACGCCGCCTACCATGCGTGATCTGCAATCGGGTTGGTCCCGGACGTGGCCAAGCTCGGTAACGAAAGACACCAACTCGCCGCCGGCCCGGCCCGGGGCTGTTCCCCGGCGAGTGCGTCCAGCATCGTCCGAACGCCCGGCGAATCAAACATCGGGAGAAGACGTAATTCGGGATTGGCTCGCCGACGACCGGGGCACAAACAGCCGGCGAACTCGCCCGAACCGCCCGAACGACGAGACGTAACTCTCAGGTTTCGTTCGCCTGGGTCCAGTCGGGAAGCTGAATCCGACCCTCCTTGACCACAAACGCCGCCGTATCGTGTCGAAATGTCCGTACCAGAGTGGTCGATCGCTCAGCCGGCATGCCCGCGCTGATCTCCGCGAGCGATTGCCGCGAATGGGTGACCACGACGATGCCGGGTAGCGTGCGCCAGGCATGAGCGATGTCCCCACTGGGAGCGATCGCCAACGTGGCGGTCACTGACGCGTATGTGGCGATGGTTTCGAGGGTGGGTCCGATCGCGATGGTCAGTTCGCCAAGGGTGAGGTGGCCGATCCAACCCACAGACGGCGATTCCAGGGCGTTCCAATGGCCCGAGGGGAGCGAGGTTAGCGTTAGCTCGAACGCACCGGCTCGCAACGACAGCGGGTCCACCAACGAGATGTAGCGTTCCGAACTGCTCAGCAACGGCGAGCCATCCATCTGGACGATGGTGGTGACAGACCGTCGTTCGCGGAAACCAGGCGACAACAGACGCAACGCCGCCGCATCGCCGATCACGACATCGATGTGTTGTCGCAGCACTCCGCACAGGAGATCGATCTCCGGCTCGGGGCTCCGCTCGAACACCCCGGCGAGCACGATCATGCGATTCGTCCCGTGTTCGACAAGTATGACTTGCCACCCATCGTCACCGAGTACGAACACTTGGGGATGCCGTCCGCGGGCGAGGATGGAAAGGCCAGTCGTCCAGGTTGCGCCGCCAATTGCGGCGCCCAGGGAGAGCGTGACCAGGCGCCGGCGTGACGTCGTGGGGGCCGGCTCGTCAGTCATGGAACGCCAGCGCCGCAACGTGCAGGGGCGTGAGCCGGGTTCGGGTGCGAATGACATCGAGCCAATCGCGCTCGACATCGAGCATCCCGCTGGATTCCAGAGTCCGGCACGCATTTGCGCCAATGACATAATGCGCGGGCCCGGCGCCGCTCAAGCCGAAAGCGTGAACACCGCTTTCATGCAGCAGGCGTCGGAGTTTCGCCACGCCTAAAATAAGGTCGGCAAGGGGCCGGCTGAATGCGTTGGCCAGATCGTTCATTTCGGGCAAACGGCCGTCACTCAGTGCATCCTTGACGTCGGTGGATCGAGCGCCATCGGACATGTCTTCCGGCCTGATCATGGAGTAGAGGGTTCGCGTTTTTTCGGGTATCGACACCGTTGGAACCAGCAGGATCACCGGCTGATCAATCGCGGGTAACGCCGCGAGGTCTGTACCGCGGCCACTGGCAAGCGCCGCCGGTCCATCGAGGAAGAACGGTACGTCGCTGCCGAGCCCATCGGCAAGGTCGGTGAGTTCGCCTCGCGACAGCGTGTTGCGGGCAAGTTCGTTGGCGGCGAGCAGGGCCGCGGCCGCGTCTGAACTCGCGCCGCCGAGCCCGGCCGCGACCGGGATCCGCTTTTCGATCGACCATCCCAGGGTCGGACTTTGGGGGGCTGCTTTTCGGAAGGCACCCAGCGCCCGCGAGATGAGGTTGTCTTCCGCCGGGATGTTCGGGAGCGCCAGGCCGGTCGAGTCTTCGTCGACGTACACGTGCAACGTATCGGCGAGCGTCAGCATCACCAGCACGGTCCGGATCTCATGGAAGCCGTCGGGTCGTTTGCGGATGATTTCGAGTCCCAGGTTGATTTTGGCGGGGGCCTCGATTGATACCCCTTGGCCGGAAGTCATGGGAGCGGAACTTTCGCCAGCGCGATCCAGCGTTCGAGCGACACGGCCTGGGGCCGCAGCGATGAGGCAATCTCCGCCTCATCCAGCATGAATTCGACGGTTGACTTTGGAAGGTCCAGGCCCTGGGAGAGGCCGTTCGTGATCGTCTTTCGCTTGCGTTGAAAGGCCATCGTGGCCAGTCGAAAGAGAGTGTCGACTTCGACCGGGCTGGCCAGCGGCACATCCCGTAGCGTCAGGTGCACGACGGCGGACTCCACCTTGGGCGGAGGCAGGAATACGTCCGGTGGAACTATGAACGAGATTTCCGCTGTTGCGTAGATTTGGGTTGCGATCGCCAGGAGGGAAAGGTTTGGGGTGGTTGCGATCATCCGCTCCGCCACCTCACGCTGCACCATGACCGTCATCGTGCGCGGCGGGTGATCGAGTTCGAGAAACCGGCGCATGATGGCCGTACCCGTGCTGTAAGGGAGATTGGCGACGACGTGGTAGTCACTGTCGCCGACAATCGGTTGCAGTTCCACGTGCCGGGCATCGCGTTCGACGAGGGTCAGGTTGTCGATATTCGCCAAATCTTTTTCCAGGAACGAGATGAGGTCGCGGTCGAGTTCAATGGCGTAGACGTGTGCGTCGCGATTGAGGAGTTCACGTGTCAGGATTCCGAGGCCGGGCCCGATCTCCACTACCCGGTCGCCCGTGCCGATCCCGGAAACATCGACGATGGACCGGACGACATCCGGTTCCACCAGGAAATTCTGCCCCATCGAGCGAGCCGGCCGGATGTTTCGGGATCGCAGGACGGTGTGCCATTGGTCGCGCGATCGCTGATCGGGACCCGGCTCCTGGAGTGTCACAAGTTGGGCCCCACCGGTACGAATCGAGGATCGATCGGGCGCGGCAATCTTGCACGCAAGGCTACACTTCCATTCGGAATAGAGAAGTTCTGGCAGCGGGGGCCAGGTCCCGTTTCGTGAAGTATACGGAGATTGCGTATGACCTATCACCGAGAATCCGCCGCCGCCCGCGAGGCCGGCGTTACGTATCACCTTGTGCCGGCGCCGGTCTGGGAAGCGGCCAAATCAGCGGAGTGGTACACGCCCGAGGCGTACGCCGATGACGGATTCATCCACTGCACGAATGGGATCGATCAACTAGTCGAGGTGGCAAACATGTTCTACCGACCGGACGGTCGCGAATTCCGGGTGCTCGTCCTCGATGTGGCCCGCATTACGTCGGACCTTCGCTACGATGACGAGGCGCAACTCTTTCCGCACATTTACGGTCCCCTCAACACGAGCGCGGTCATTGGCGAGTTCGCGGTTTCCCGTTCGGATGACGGAACGTTTCTCTCGATCGATCGGTGAGTGCCGCAAGGTCAGGATTTTCGAACGAGTTGAAGCGTGTTTGAACGAATCGGCCATTTCTCCAGTCGTTACCGCTGGTGGGTGATCGCGGTGTGGATTGTCCTGGTACTGGCGGCTCTGCCGATCCTGTCGTCGATCGAGGCGCCCCTCAAGGTGGGCGGGTTCAGCTCCAATCGGGCGGAAGGGGCCAGGACGACTCAACTTCTGGAGCGCGAACTCGACTACAGTCCGTCGTCGCTGGTGCTGATCTACACGAGCGACTCGATCGCGGCGACAAGCAACGAGTTCCAGGACCAGATAGTAGCTTCGATTGAACAGATGCGGCGTCTTCCTTACGTCGAGGACGTTGTCCTGCCGTCGCTCGATGCGTCGCTGGTGGCGCCCGCCGGACAGACCGCCTACGCCATCATCGGGCTGAACTTGCCCCCCGAGGAGGCTCAACGGTACGTCGCCGAGGCTGAGGCGGCGATTCTGCCCCAGCCAGATCTCGACATCATCGTCGCCGGCGCGCCAGCGTTCTACGCGGACATCGAGACCGCCAGCCAGCGTGACTTGCGGCGGGCCGAGTTCATTGCCCTTCCCTTCGCGCTGATTGCCCTGCTCCTCGTGTTCGGCACGGTCGTCGCGGCGCTGGTGCCGATGATCGTCGGCTGTGCGGGCGTCGGCGTGATCCTGCTGACAATCTACTGGGTCGCGCACGTCACGGACATCAGTATTTTCGCGCTCAATCTGGCGACGATGCTTGGCCTGGGCCTGGCCGTGGACTACAGCCTCTTCGTCACCAGCCGGTTCCGGGAAGAGTTGGCCCGGAATCCAGGTGACGTGAAAGGCGCCGTCTTCGTCTCCACCAGCCGGGCCGGACGGGCGGTCTTTTTTTCCGGGCTGACGGTGTTGATCGGCCTCGCCGGTCTCGCGCTCTTCCCGCTCATGTTCCTGCGGTCGATCGGGATCGCCGGGGTGATCGTCGTCTCGATCTCGACGCTGGCGGCGCTCACGCTGCTGCCCGCCGTGCTGACCGTGATTGGTGACCGGATCGAGCGGGGGCCGATCGGTCCGCTGGCCAGACGGGCGAAAGGCGATGATTCCGACTCGGGTTTTTGGAGCCGGCTGGCATCGGGCGTGATGAAGCGTCCAGAGATCGTCGCCCTCCTCACCGTCGGCGTGCTCCTCACCTTCGGCTGGCCGTTCACCCACGCGAACATTTCATCCCCGGACGCGACGATTCTGCCTGACGACTTGCCGAGCCGTCAGGGCTTCGACATCCTTGCGGAGCAATTCAGCGGCGGCGAGATTTCCCCGTTCGTCATTGTTCTCGAATCGCCGGACGGCTCCATGACGGAACCGGAAAACCTCGCCTTGCTCGACGGGTTGGGAGCGCGGCTCGCGGCGGACCCCCGGATCGACCGGGTCCAGAGTGCGCTGACCTTGCCGGGGATCGGCGGCAACGTTGCGCCGCCGGCGCGGATCGCGATCCGGCAGATTCTCGAAGCCACCGGCACGGATACGCAGCTCGGCCGATTCCTGAGCGATGACGTGGCGGTGATCTTTGCCTATCCCGTCGAGCCCGCCAACGATCCTCAAAACCAGGATCTCCTGGCCCAGCTTCGGAGCATCGCCGCGCCAAACGGGATCGAGATTCATGTCGGGGGCGGCACGGCGGAGATTGTGGACGTGGTCGATGCGATCTATCGCGACTTCCCAATCGTGGCGTCGGTAATCGTCGTAACTACCTACCTTGTCCTGCTCACCCTGTTCCGGTCTGTCCTGCTGCCGATCAAGGCGATCATGATGAACGTGCTCTCCATCCTGGCGTCCTACGGGGCACTGGTCTGGATCTTCCAGGACGGCAACCTGCACGAACTGCTCGGATTCACCCCGCAGGGTTTCGTGGAAGCCTCTCTTCCCGTGATCATGTTTTGCGTCCTCTTCGGACTCAGCATGGATTATGAGGTCTTCTTGCTCAGCCGGATCCAGGAGGAATGGGAGCGGACCGGGGACAACGACCGGGCGGTGGCCGTCGGACTCCAGCGTAGCGGCCGGATCATCACCAGCGCCGCGCTGATCGTTGTCGTTGTTACCGCGTCGTTCGTATCGGCCGACGTCGTGCTGGTTAAGGCGCTTGGCCTGGGGATTGCATTGGCCGTAACCCTCGATGCGACAGTCGTCCGGGCGCTACTGGTGCCAGCGACGATGAAGCTGCTGGGCGGGGCGAACTGGTGGATTCCCGGCTGGCTCGATCGGCTCCTGCCGCGCTCGCGGCCAGTGGATCATTAGGCCGCGGCCACGATGCCAGGCACTGGTAGGCGACGTGGGGACATGGGGTACACTGTGGCGTCGGCAGGTTCGTTCGTTGGCTGGACGCACGAAGGTGGCGCCGGGAGCGGGGTACACATTGTGGCTATCGATCTACCGCCCCTATCCATGCCACCCATTCTCCTTACCAACGCCCAATCCACTGACAAATGGCATCATGAACTGTTCAGCGGAAGAAGCGCCTCACGGAAGCGTCGAGCGGCTCCTCGACAGGAGCCGCTCGATCGTTTGACGCATGGACCTGTCTGGAACCGCACCGGTGGTTCCGGCGTCTGGCCCTGGCGGTTTCTGGCCCGGACTGGCGCGGGAGTTGTGTTGTTTGGCAATTGACCAGGTCTTCACCGGCACCTGGCGGGGGATTTCCCGGTTCAGCTGGCGGTGGCTGAGTATAGCGGTGGTACCCATGGACGAACGAGAGCAAGCCAACACATTCGTCTGGAAACAAGGCAAGGACCTGGTGACCCTGAGCAAGGCGGGGGAATCCTGGCAGGTGTCCTGCCTCACCCAGGGCCGATTGATGGGCCCGCGCCTCAAGGTCTACGAGGCGGTGCACCGGCAGGCCAAGTTCGCGGCCTGGGATGTGATGGCCAAAGTCATTTCGGTCACCCACGACGAAGAAGAGGGCGTCGAGGTCGCGGTGCGGGCGGCGCAGTGGATGAGAAGATCGGACGCGTCAACCGCCAGCTCGCCCGGTGCCTGAACTGCCGGAGGTCGAAACCGCAAGGCGGCATATCGAACGCGACCTGGTGGGGAGACGCCTGGTATTCGTCGAGAACCGCCTGCCGAAACTGATGCGGGATTCCCCGATTCTTGAATTGACACCGCTTCAGGGCGCAACGCTGCTGGCGGCGAACCGGCGAGCCAAAGTCCTCAACCTCACATTCGATAATGGCCTGTCGCTACTCATCCACCTCAAGCTCTCCGGCCAGATCACCATCTTCGTTGCCGGGGGACGCCAGGTTGGGGCCGGTCATCCGGTTCCCAGGCCAGACGATGCATATCCGCACCGCGCCACGCACGTCACGTTCCGGTTCGACGACGGCACAATCGCCTACCTCAGCGATGTTCGCCAGTTCGGCTGGCTTCGCCTGATGCCCACGGAGGATGTCCAAGCCGCGCTGGCGCTCTTCAAGTTTGGCCCGGAAGGCACCGGCGAGCTGGATGTCGCGGAACTGAGCAAGGTGTTCACGCGGCGAGGGATTCCGGTCAAGACGCTCCTGCTCGATCAGTCGTTCGTCGCCGGGTTGGGCAACATCTACGTGGATGAGGTTCTCTTCCGATCAGGTGTCCACCCCTCGCGGGCAGCAAACTCCCTGAAGCCGAAACAGGTGCGCACGATCATCGAAGCCATACCGCCGGTGCTGGCCGAGGGTATCGCCCAGGGCGGGGCGAAAATAATCAATCACCGGGCGCATCCCCAAAACAACTTTCCCGCGGTTCATGGCCGTTCGGGCGACCCGTGCTTTGTGTGCGGTACGGCGATCGAGAAGATCCGGGTTGGCGCCCGTGGAACGTATCTGTGCCCGAAATGCCAGCCACCGCCGAGGAAGACAAGGGCAAGTCGGGCGAACGCAGACTGACCTGGGTTTTTCCACTGTCATGTCGGGCGCCAGCGAGACATCTCCCGGCGCAGCCGGTACTGGCGTTCGCGAAAGCACAATACCGCTATCGCTTCGCTGCGCCAGGGGATGCCTCGCAAGCTCGGCATGACAGTTTGAGGGACACGGCACTAGACACCACAAGCGCAGGCTGTAAAACGGAAACGCCCGGTGTCCTTCGACACCGAACGTTTCCGTTCCGGATCGTTGCCTGGTCTACGGACGAAAGTCGGAGTCGGGAGTGATCGTCTTGACGAACGTGGCGATCAGCTTCGCGGCGTCGGCGAGGTCCGAGAGACTGATGACCTCGTTCGGGCTGTGCATGTAGCGGTTCGGGATCGAAACCAGACCCGGCGCCACGCCGGCTCCGGAACGGAGCATCGCGTCCGCGTCGGTGCCGCTCGCCCGCCCCGCCGCCTGGATCGGTGTCGTGATGCCGAGCGCCTCGGCCGCCTCCCGAAGCCCGGTAAAAACGCGCGGGTTGATCGACGAACCGCGCGTCAGGACGGGACCGCCGCCGAGCTTGACGTCGTTGTCGGTCTTCTTGCCGGAGCCCGGGTAGTCGGTGGCGTGCGTGACGTCGATCGCGATTCCGACCATCGGCTTGACCCGGAACGAGAGGTGAAGCGCGCCCGACATGTTGATTTCTTCCTGGGTCGCGGCGACCGCGACCACCGGGACCGCCGGCCGGTCGTCCGTCAGCAAGCGCAACGCCTCGAGAGCAACGAAAGCGCCTACCCGGTTGTCGATGCTTCGGGAAACCCAGAGGTCGTCGGTCATTTCCAGCGGCTCGACATCGAGCACAACTGGGTCGCCAATCTGGATGCGTTCGAGCGCTTCGGCCTTGTTGGCCGCTCCGATGTCGATCCAGAGGTCGCTGATTTCGGTCACTTTCTGCCGGTCGGCTGGCTTGAGCAGGTGCGCCGCCTTTTTGCCGATGACGCCCCGCACCGGACCGTGTTCGCTCGCGATCACCACCCGCTGCCCGACCACCACCTGGTCGTCCCAACCGCCGATCTTGTCGAACCAGCTGAAGCCTTCGTCATCGACGTACGTGATGATGAACCCAATCTCGTCGATGTGACCTTCGATCACGACCGACGGTCCTTCCGGCTCACCCAGCCATGCGTAGGAGTTGCCCAGGACATCCCGGTCCACCAGATCGGCGAAGGTCGACGCCTCATCGCGCCAGACCCGAGCCGGGGCCTGTTCGAAGCCGGATGGCCCGGGCGCGCGGAGGAGGTTCCTGAGAAAGTCTTTCCTGGCTTGTTCCATGCGACAGTGCAACTCCTGTTGAATATTGGGGACGGTCCAAAATGTTCGCCGCTAGCGTACCACCGCTCCCCGAGGTTGACATTGGGGCTTGCTTGGCGTATCGTCCGGATCAGTTGAATAGTTGTAACAGCGATGATCGGAACGAGTAGACATCGTCCACGCGGATCGAAGCGAACCGGGAATGGTGGGAGCCCGGTGTGAAGCGGATGTC
>JACCYX010000148.1 GCA_013696265.1 Chloroflexia bacterium | reverse complement strand
TCGATCGGCCACCCGAAGATCGATGCGCGGCTCGACCTGATGGTGGAGGAGCTGGTTTCGTTCGCGACCCAGCTCCGGGGGCGGACCACGCAGGCCGCCGAGGGCTGACCCGTCAATATCGAGAAGGAAACACCCGATGTCCGAGTCCGTATCGAGCACCGTCCGCGTCCGGCCCACCGGGCTGCATGAACTGGTGCTCGAAGTCGCCGATCTCGATCTCTCGACCCGGTTCTACGAGGAGGTCATCGGTCTTCGGATCGTCCAGCGGTGGGGTGAAGACCGGCCCGCCGTCTGGTTCGACATGGGCGACACCACGGCGCTCGGCCTGTGGACCGCGAAGGCGGCGATCGGGGCGCTCGCCAACGGCCGCGGCGGGGCGCATGTCCATTTCGCGTTGCGCATTCCGCACGGCACGATCGATGCCGTCCAGGAACGGCTCGAAGGGCACGGCTACAACGTGTTCCGGTTCGAGTTCGACGATGGTAACCGTTCGCTCTACATCGACGATCCCGACGGCAACTGCCTGGAACTGATGGACGCCGTCGTCGATTGGTCGAACCAGCCGATCGCGATTTAGCGCCGCTCGCGTCAGTACCAGGGGGGGGTATCGATCATGACCACCATGGAAACCCCGCCGTTCGATCCCGGAACGCAACTCGGGTACCTCGAAACGATCGGCCGGGTCAGCGGCCAGCCGCGCCTGACCGAAATCTGGTTCGGCTACGAGAACAATGCCATCTACATCCTGTCCGGCGGAGGACTCGGCAAGGACTGGGTCCGCAACTTCCAGAAGACGCCCCAGGTCCGGTTCCGGGTGGGTGAGAGCTGGGTGTCTGGCACGGCCCGCGTGGTCGATGATCCAGTGCTGGAGGCGAGAATTCGTCGCGTCGTGGCCGGGAAGTATTACCACTTCAATCCCGACGGCGAGGAACCGCTGCCCAACTCCTGGTCGAAGACCGCGACCCCGGTCGCCATCGACCTGGATTGAGGTACTCGGCCACTTGCGGCCCAGGCGCCAGGCTGCGATGCTCGGGCATTGTTAACGAACGGTCGCCGAGCGACGACGTTGCGTGATGGCCATGCTCCCCGAGAAAACGCCCAACCGACCACTGAGATGCCCGCCATTCTCCGGCGGGCGTCTGTATTACGGCTGGGTGCAGGTCTGGGTGCTGTCGTTCACTGAACTCGTGTCGTGGGGCATTCTCTACTACGCCTACTCGGTGATGATCGTCCCGATGGGCGACGACCTCGGCTGGAGCCGGGTGCAGATGACGGCGGCCTTTTCGGTCGGGGGCCTGATCTCGGGCGTGTGCGGGATCCCGGTCGGGCGCTGGGTCGACCGCCACGGCGCCCGCGCCCTGATGACGGCCGGATCGATCGCGGGCACCGGTCTGGTGCTGGCTTGGGCGACGGTCCAGACGCTCCCGGTCTTCTTCCTGATCTGGGCCGGAATCGGCCTGACGATGTCGGCGGTGCTCTACGAGCCGGCGTTCGTGGTGGTGGCCACCTGGTTCCGGCGCGACCGGAACCGGGCGCTGGCGATCCTGACCTTCACCGGCGGCCTGGCCAGCGTCGTCTTCCTGCCGCTGACGACCTGGCTGGTGGAGGGTTTCGGCTGGCGCGAGGCCCTCGTGGTGCTTGCGCTGATCCTGGCCGTGACCACGATCGTGCCCCACGCCCTCTTCATTCGCCACACGCCAGCGGCGCTCGGCCTGGCGCCCGATGGCGCCGCACCCGTCGAGGAGCCGCCTGAAACGCCACAATCGAACGGGCCGGAGCCACCGGCCAGCCATCAGGGAGACATCACCCTCGGCGGCGCCCTGCGGATGCGGCCGTTCTGGTGGATGGCCTCCTCGTTCGCGATGATCTGGGGGTGTACGATCGCGGTCCAGATCCACCTGATCCCCTATCTGCAGGATCAGGGATTCTCGCCCGCCTTCGCCGCGACGGCCGCCGGGGCGATCGGCTTGCTCAAACTGCCGGGGCGGGTGATATTCGCGCCGCTCGCCGATCGGTTCGGGCATCGGGTCGTCGCGCTGGCGATCTTCCTGCTGCACGCGGTCGCGATCGGCGTGCTGGCGACCGCCGATTCCCGGATCGGTATCTTCGCCTTCGTAGGGTTGTTCAGCGCGGGCAACGGCGCCCTGACCCTGATGCGGGCCAGCCTCGTGGCCGATGTCTTCGGGCTCAGGGCGTACGGCGGCATCAGCGGCACGATCGCCTTCGTGATCCAGGCGGCGATCGCGGCCGGGCCGCTGGTGGTGAGCCTGCTGGTCGTTGCCTGGGGCGGCTACACGCCGGTGTTCTGGGCGCTGGCGGCGGTCGTGGGACTCTCGGCGCTGGGTATTGCGCGGGTGGGCGGAGCCGCGCCCGATTCGCGGGCGGCATATTCCCCCATCTGATTCCGGCGCGCATCGCTCACATCCAGTCACGAATCGGTACAATGAGGGCCTGAGACAAGCTGACCAGTTGGGGAAGGGGCACGCGACGCTCGGAACACGGCTCGCCGGATGGAACGATGAATCCGGTTCGGGATTCAAGGAGCGCGGGAGGGGTTCATGGCAGTACCTGATGACCTGATCAGAAGGATCACGGCGGA
>JACCYX010000136.1 GCA_013696265.1 Chloroflexia bacterium | reverse complement strand
CTCGGCGGCGGGACTCCTTGGGCTGGCGGCCTGGAGAACCTCTCGTCGCTGGACGGTGTGGGTCGCAGCGTTCGCGCTCACCTGTCTGGTGGCCTTCGTCGTCACGCCGTCTGACTTCGTGGCGGCCGTTGTTGGGTTTGGCCTTGCCTGCACGGCCATCGCGGTCGTCGCTCGCGACAACACCGTGTTGTGGTCGAAACTGGTCGTGGGGCTTTACCTGCCGTTCCATATCGGGACTGCGGTCGCGAAGGCTGTCTACCGCGGCGCGACCGGAGGCGAGTCGACGATTCGCACCGATCCGCCACCGACGGCGGCGTTCGTGCCCCTCGTCATGCTGTTGACCGCGATCGCCTGCGGACTCGCGGTCCGGGCGATTGTTCATCGCCGGACGGGCAGCAACTACCAGTCCAACGGCGAACTGCGGCGCGGTTAACGGCAAAAGCGGCGATCCAAATGTTGGATTGCCGCTTCTCAACTCACGTGGGGTGCCCTACGGGGTTCGAACCCGCCACCTCCGGTTCCACAGACCAGCGCTCTGCCGAATGAGCTAAGGGCACCATATGTTCTCACGCAAGAGAGGAGGAGTAAGCCGAGTTCTGTTCTAGATGGCCATCTCTCTCAACCTTGAAGGCTGGTCACGTCGTCGCCTTCGTGACTGCTCTCGACTTCCGACCTCGGCGAGCAACCTGCAAACGGTCGAATCGGAGATTGCTGCGGGGAGGATTGCCCTTTTCAGCCCGCCAGGCCGTGGCCCGCGGGTTTGGTTTCTGTTGCTCTCGCGTCCTGGGACGCGCCGGTATGGACTGTTAACGCGTTGCCGCGCTTCCCCGGCTTTCACCGGGCACCCTTGCTCTGTGCAGCTCGGACTTTCCTCTAATCCACCGCGTGGATCAGCGGCCATCCCCAACTCCCTGCGATGAGTGTCTTCGCGTTGTGAACGTGCGCGGACGCGATCACCATTCGAGGGATCGCTGTCCGGTGCCGAGGGGGAGATTCGAACTCCCACGGGGTTACCCCCACTACGCCCTGAACGTAGCGCGTCTGCCTGTTCCGCCACATCGGCCTGTGTGCCCGCGCCCCGCATGGAGCCGACCTGCGGACTCGAACCGCAGACCTGCTGTTTACGAAACAGCTGCTCTACCAACTGAGCTAGGCCGGCACATGCTCCCGCGAAGCGGACTGAGTATATCAGGTGCGCCGGGGCGTTCGCAAAGCCCGGCCACCGATTAATTTGGTATCGTACTGCCGCGTTGTCGGCTTCCGCCAGCGACACGGAAAGGCCGGTCGCCGAACATGGGGCGAATGCAGACCGAACACGTTCGACCGAGTAGTCCCGCTGAGGTTTCCTTTGAGCACATCCCGACGTTCCCCCGCACGACGCTCCTCATCGAGACGCGGCCAGGGGCCACTTTCCGGCGCAACGCGGGCCCAGGTGGTGTTCGCCATCGTCTCATCGCTCGTGATTTGCGCGATGATCGGCGGCGTGTTCGTGAGCCTTTCGTTCAACGAAGGTTTCGGCGACTTGTTTGCCGGCGACGAGAACGACCGCGAAAATTACGTGGACCCCAACGAAGACATCATCGCGGCGCAGGAAACCATTGTCGCCGAGAATCCGGACGATCTCGAAGACCTTCTTCTTCTCGCCAACCTGCTCGGGAATTCGAACCGGCTTGGCGATGCGATTCCGCATTACGAGCGAGCCCTCGAGATGTCTCCCGCCGACACAAACGCCCGGGTCAGCTTTGCCCGCGCCCTGGCCGATGGCGGCATGCGGGCCGACGCCGAGTTGCAGTTCCAGCGGGCGCTGCAGATGGAGGCCGAAAGCCAACAAGCCCACTACTACCTGGCCGAGCTCTACATGGCTTGGGAACCGGTCCGGCTCGACGATGCCCTGGTTCACTACCGGCGCGCCGTGGAAATCGATCCGGGTACGTTGATTGGCGAACGCTCGCAGACCCAACTGGATACGCTGGATGGCGGCACCCCGGCCGCATCGCCGGCACCAGCCGGATCGACGCCAGCGGTTGCGACTCCGTGACCGGAATGCGAACGACGGACTGGAAATTGGGCGTGTTCGAGGGAGAACACGTGTTCGACTCGTCGTATACTTGACCCATGACAGAATCACGCCGGCCACCGGGCCAGTTCCAGCCCGCTCCCCGTGAGCGGGAATCCAATCGGGTCGTTACCGGCACCCAGCGTGAAGAAGACGTTG